>DASYXS010000045.1:0-33885 GCA_035934535.1 bacterium | reverse complement strand
GGCGGTCGCCATCGCGACGGACGACGACGTCGAGCTCGGCGTCGTCTACACGCCGATGACGGATGAGCTCTTCGCCGCGGCGCGGGGCCGCGGCGCCACCCTCAACGGCGGGCCGATTCGCGTCTCCGAGACGGCGCCGCTTGCCGAGAGCTGCGTCTTCACGTCGATCGACCGGGGCCTGTGCTCGAACCGGATCCGGGCGCAGCGGTTCGTGCGCGTCGCCGAACGGGTGGCGGAGATGCGCAGCCCCAACGCGGCGCTCGTCGACATGACCCAGGTGGCGGCGGGGCGCGCGGACGCCTTTTGGGAGGATGGGCTCCCGCCCTGGGACATGGCCGCCGGGAGCATCCTCGTCGAGGAGGCCGGCGGCGCGGTGTCCGGTCTTGACGGCGGCCGCCTTCGACTGGACGGCCGGGCGATCGTCGCGTCGAATGGGCGCATCCACGCCGCGCTCGTCGCGGCGCTGCGCGACTAACTGTGGCCGGCGCCCCGCGCGACAGCGACACGGCCTTCGACCTGCCGGCGCGCTCCGTCTTCGAGCCGCCGAGCTACCCGAACGTGTGGTTCTACGTACATGAGGCCGTCGCCGGGTCGCAGGGCGACGCCGTGGCGTTCGTAACCGGATGGCTGCGCGATCGCGCCGGCATCGTGAACGACTTCGGAGGCTACAAACCGCCCGAGGCGTCGGACTCGCAGGCGCGGCTCCGCGGGCTGCAGCCGTGGCGGGAGGCCGCCGACCCCGCCCGCAACCACGCGCACGATCTGCACATCCGCTATTACTACGTCGCGCTCCGGCAGCAGCGGCAGGAGCGGGCCGGCCCCTATTACCGGCTGGCCGGCAGTGTGCACTACGAAGTCGAGGACGAGCATCCCCTCCATCCGTACGTGGACGAATGCCCGTACTGCGGCCGGACGGCCGAATACGCCGGGGCGGACGACCTATTCGCCGGCGCCCACGAGCCCCTCGGCCTGGAGCTGCTGCTCTACGGCACGAATCACGGCCGGCCCGTCGTGCGCGCCGGCGGCCGTCCCGTCGTCGGGGTGGCGGCGCTCGCGGACACCCACACCGTGGAGATTCAGCGGCTCCGCCCGTCCCGCGGCGACATGAACATCGTCGCGCTCGCCGTCGTCATCATCGGCCCGAAGACCGCGCCGGGGCCGGGCCGCCGCGCATGATCGTCGGCGCCTGCACCTGGATCTACGGCGATGCGCCGCTCGGGGAGACGCTCGCGCGGATCGCGGCGGCCGGCTGCGACGGCGTGGAACTGCCGGGCGAGCCGGACCAGTTCGAGCCCGGGGAGGTTCGGGCGCTCCTTGCGCATCACCGCCTCGCGCCGGTGGCGCTGACGGCCTCGTGTAAAGCGCCCGAGACCCGCCGGGATCTTGCCCACCCCGACGCCGCGGTGCGCGCGGACGCGGTCGCCTACGTCGGCCGGTGCCTCCGCTTCGCCGCCGAGATCGGCGCGCCGCTCGTACAGATGCTCCCGTCCGGGGAGTCGCGCCTCGCGCCGCTCGCCGAGCGGGACAATGAGTGGCGCTGGTCGGTGGAGGCGATGCGAACGGCCGCGCGCGAGGCGGAGCGTCTGCGGGTGCGGCTCGCGGTCGAGCCGATCAATCGATATGAGACCTATCTCGTCACGTCGGTCGACGCGGCCCTCGCGTATCTCAACGCCGTCGGGTCGCCGTGGCTCGGACTGACGCTCGACCTGTTCCACGCCAACATCGAGGAGCGCACGATTCCCGGCGCGATTCGCGCCGCGGGGTCGGCGCTATGGCACGTGCACATCGCGGACACCAATCGCGAGGGCTTGGGGCGCGGGCACCTCGACCTCGACGCCTGCCTCGCCGCGCTGCGCGAGGTGCGCTACGAGGGCGCGCTGGTCCTGGAAATGACCGCCCCCGGTCCGGACCCCTTCCGGCCGATCAAGGACCTCGGGTCCGCCGGAGTAGTGGACCGCTACCTGCGGGAGTCGGTCGCGCGGCTGCGGGAGCCGCGGTAACCGGCGCCGCTCGATCTCCTCACGGCCGCCTCCAGACGGTCGCCTCCGGTGCCGCGGCGGTGAGCGTGCAGGCGGCCGGGGTTTCCGGCACGGCGAACGGCGTCCGGGGACGATACCCGTCGTCGAGACAGTACGCCCGCACGAAGCGCACCGTCCCGCCCCGCGGCGGCGGGTCGAGCGCGCGGATCGCGATCGCCTCGACGTCCGCCTCACCGGCGCCGGGCGGCAGTTTGATGGCCGTGCTCTCCGCATCGTCCCCGCGCATCGCGAGTCCGGGGGGGCGCCACGCCGATCCGTGCCAGACGCCGCGGATTCTGGCGAGCGCTTCGAGCGGCGCAGCCGCGGCGTCCGGATCGCGTTTGAACTGCAGATAGGCGTACGCGCGGGGATCGGCCGGCGCGTCTGAAAGCGAACGCGGCTCGGCCTCGAGCCGCTCCTGCCGGATCACCTCGAGGGCGGTCACGCGCTGAATCCACGGGAACCGGAACTGGACGCCCTCGCGCGGCTCGCCGGCCGGCTGTCCGATCACCGGCGCCAGCGCGGCGCGGTACGGGCACGTGATCCGGTCCGTCACCATGCCGTTGCGGGTCGACGCCTGCAGCACCGGATGCCCGCCGAGCGCGCGCGTGCCACGGAACGGCCGCGTGACGTGCTCCGGCCCCTGAAACTCCTCGCGCACGATCCGGCCGCAGGCATCCCGCACGACGCGAAACACCCACTCGATGTCGGTGGTGTGGCCCCATCCGGCCAGCAGGCCCGTGAGATCGGTGCCGGCGTCCTCGTGGCTGTTGATGACGTGATACTCGACGCCCCGGCCCTCCGGCGTCTCGACGGGCCGGTGGAAGAGCAGCAACGGCGTGTCGGTCGAGAGGCCGTCCAGCGGACCGTCGAGGGCCCGGTAGTGCAGCACCGGCGCGTGCCGCCACACGAATGCGCCGCCCTCGTCATCGGCGACGGCGTGCGTCCGCAGCGCGTGGCACTCGAGCAGAGCGGCCCCCGGCGCGGAGAGCGCCGCGTCGAACCGCACGGCGAGCCGGTGCGGCCCGGCGGAGAGCCGCCCGAGAAACCGCGCGTACTCCACCGGCTCGTCCGCGCCGGCCAGGACGAGATGCTGGGGATCGCCGCCGTCGATCTCGAGGGACGCCACCGCCGCTTCGCCGCGGGCCCACGACGTGCCGGGCGCCGCGAGGGTGAGCGCCGCCCATGCTTCGCCCGGTAAGGGCAGCGTGAAATCGTGGGTGAGGATCTCTCCGCGCCCGAGGCGCGCGGCCGGGGCCGCCTTCACCGGCCGTCGAGACCCGCCCCGCGCGGCGCGGCCGGGGCCGGCGTTGACGACATCGTTGCCGGCGGCGAATCCGTCCGCCCCACCTCCACCGGCCGGCCGTCCTTGAACAGGAGCGCCCGCGCGATGCGCACGCCGATCTCCCGGCCTTCTCCCGGCGGCGTCTCCTTGTCGGTGAACAGCCGCACCACCCCGACGCCGGGCACGTCCGCGAGCACCTGCAGGTAATGTCCGAGATTCATCACGCGGCGCACGTGGGCCGCCGCACCCGCGGAATCGATGACGAGGTCCTCCGGCCGGACGGCCACGCTCACCTCCGCCTCGTCCGGCCACGCCGGATCCGGCAGGGGCAGGCGCCACGGGCCGGCGGCGACGACGCCGTCGCGACGGTGCACCCGCGCGGGCAGCACGTTCATCGTGCCGATGAAGTCGGCGACGAAGAGCGTCTGCGGGTTGGCGTACAGGCGGGACGGCGTGTCGACCTGCTCCGCCACGCCGTCGCGCATGACCGTGATCCGGTCCGCGATGGTCAGCGCCTCTTCCTGATCGTGCGTGACGAAGACGGTCGTAATGCCGATCTCCCGCTGGAGCTGCTTGACCTCCTCGCGCATGTGGACGCGGAGGCGGGCGTCGAGGTTGCTGAACGGTTCGTCGAGGAGGAGCAGCTGGGGCTCGAGGACAAGCGCGCGGGCGACCGCGACCCGCTGCTGCTGGCCGCCCGACAGCTGGTGGGGATATTTGCGGCCGACGTCGGGCAGGCCGACGAGGGTGAGCACGTCGCGCACCTTGGCGTCGACCTGCGCGCGCGGCAGACGGCGCAGGCGCAGCCCGAAGGCGATGTTGCCCTCGACCGTCATGTGCGGCCACAGGTTGTAGCGTTGAAAGACCATCGCCGTGGGCCGGCGTTCCGGCGGCAGTGCTACGACGCTGCGGCCGTCGATCCGGATGTCGCCGGCGTCGGGGGTCTCGAATCCGCCGATCATGCGCAGCGTGGTCGTCTTGCCGCATCCCGACGGCCCGAGCAGGCACATCAGCTCGCCGTTCCGGACCTCGAGCGTGAAGTCGCGGACGGCCGCGTGCAGGCCGAAGCGCTTGCTGAGCCCGACGAGATCGAGGCGCGCCATCAGACACGCTCCCGCCGGGACGCCCCGGGGTCGGCGCGAGAGAGGAACACGCCGCTCACAGGCTGTACCCGGCCGCGAGGTATCCGGCCCGGAGATAGCGCTGCGCGAACAGGAGCAGCACGAGGGACGGCAGCGACAGCAGAATCGAAAAGACCGCGCCGACCGGCTGCGGATAGCTGAGCACCAGATTGTACATCAGCACCGGCATCGTCATGTGGTTCGGCGTGCCCACGATCAGGGTCCCCTGCGCCTCGTCGAAGGCGGCGATGAAGGCGAACAGGCCCGCCACCATGATGCCCGGGAGCGCGATCGGAAGCGTGATCTGGAAGAAGGTGCGCAGCGGTCCCGCGCCCGCGTCACGCGCCGCCTCTTCCAGATTGCGGTTGATGCCGCGAAACGTGCCGGTCGGAATCCAGATCATGAACAGGAGCGTGTTGACGAGCTGGATCAGCACGACGCCCGTAAACGTGTCCATGAGGTCGAGCCGGTACAGGAGCGTCGCGATGCTGACGTAGAGGCCGATCTTGGGAAAGGCGTTCGCGCTCAGGAACGAGAGCAGCAGCGCGCGCTTCGCCGGAAACTCGAGGCGCGCGAACGCGTACGCGGCGGGGATGCAGATGACCGCCGAGATGAGCGTCGCCGTCGGCGCGCTCAGCAGGCTCATCCGGATCGCCTTGCCGACGTCGGCGTTCCCGAGGACGAACGCCCACCACCGCAGCGAGAACTCCGGTAGCAGATTGGGGAACAGCCACGTCCCGGCGAACGCCCAGACCAACAGCGTCAGCAGCGGGCCGAGGATGAACGACGCCAGCGCGAGCAGCGCGGCCGCCCCGGCGGCCCGGCGGAACGCGGCCGCGGCCCAGGGCCACAGGACGCCGCTCACGCGGCCCCCCGTTCGCGGCGGCTCACGCTCGCCACGTACACGGCGCCGACAACCGACGCGATCAAAAACGCCAGAACCGCGATGGTGACGGCTTCGGTGCGCCGCAGGTACTGGGTGAGGTAGTTCGTCATCGTGACGCCGAGCATCGCCGGCGCGTTGCCGCCGACGAGGTACGGAATCGTAAAGGACCCGAAGACGCCGATGAACAGCAGGGTGAGCGCGATCATCGTCGGCACGGCGTTGAGCGGCAGAATGATCGACAGGAAGGTGCGCAGCGGGCCGGCGCCCACGTCGCGCGCGCCGTCGATCAGCGCGTCGTCGATCGCCTGGAGTCCCGCCCCCAGGATCAGCACCGCGAACGGGATGTTGACCCACACCTGCGTGAGCATGATGCCGGTCCCGTTGTAGACGAGGCGCGGAAACGCGCGCACCCCGGCCCGGTACAGGAGCGTGGAGACCAGGCCGTGGTTGACGAGAAAGGTGATCATCGCGAACGAAGCGATGACGACCGGCACGAAGAGCGGCACGACGAACAGCACGCCGAGGATCCGCGCCGCGCGGCCCCGGGAGAATCTCAAGTATAGCGCGAGCGGGTAGCTGAGCGCGAAGACGACCGCGACGGACACGAGGGTGATGCCGATCGTGAACACGATGTCGGCGCGCAGCGTGCGGGCGGCGAGGACGCGGGCGTAGTTCGCGAGCGTCGGACCGCCGCCCCCGTCCGGGGTCAGCGTCGCGAGCACCGCCGTCACGGCCGGCAGCGCGACGAGGAAGCCGAGCACAAGCAGCGGCGGGAGCACGAGGGCAAGCCCCAGTGCTCCCTGCCGCAGTCCCGCCCCGCGCACCGCTCGTACGGAGCCGGTTTGGCGTGGGCCCTGAACGCCGACCGTCACGCGCGCGGGTGGTCTACTGTCCGGCCGCCACCCGGTCGTGCCAGAGCAGCTTCAGATCCGCGAGGTACTTGGCGTTGGGCAGCGGCGAGTACGGCTTCGCCACGTCCGCGAACTGCTTGCGGACCGCCGCCGGCATGTACTTCCAGTCCACGCCGGGATAACCGGACACCTGCGAGATCACAAGTTGCTGCGCCTCCGGGGTCAGCAGCCAGTTGAGGAGCGTCAGCGCCCCCTCGAGGTGCGCGGAGAACGACGGGAGCGTGACGGTCGAGTCCCCACCGAAGAGCGGCGGTGAGATTTGCTCGAACTTCACGGTCTTGGGCACGAGGCCGCGCTTGGAGAAGTCGAGGCCCATGTCGGACCATACCGGTGCGATCCAGATGTTCTGCTGGCCGAGGAGCTGCAGCACGGCGACATTGCCGTTTGGATGGAACCCCTTATTGTACATCGCAGGCTGGAGGTCGCGCAGCAACTTCCACGCGGGCTCCCAGGCGCTCTCCTCCTTGGGATCGTACGCGTTGCCCGCATATTTCTCCGCGGTCGCGTAGCGGTAAATCGCCGCGGCGACGAACGCCTGCCCCGAGCCGCCGGTATTCGGGTCGCAGTACGTAAACTTGCCCGGATTCGCCTTGATCCACGCGACCAAGTTGTCGAACGTCTTCGGCGGCGTCTTCACGAACTGGCTGTTGTAGCCGATGACGACCGACGACCCACGGTACGGCGCGCCGAACCCGTTCGTTGCGGCGATCTTGTCGGCCGGCACTTTCCCGAGGTTGGCGACCAGCTTGTCCGTCAGCTTGACCCAGAGGCCGTCGGCCATACCCTGCTGGACGATAGAGGGGTCGGTCTCCCAGAGGTCCACGTCGGTCGTCCGGCTCGCGCGCTTGGCGGCGACGAGCTTATCGAGGACGCCTTGCCAGCCGTTGCCGTGCATCAATCCGACCATGTTGGTGCGATACTGAGGGTAGCGCTTGGTGAACGCCGGGAGGAGCGACTTGCTCCACAGATCGAAGATGTTCGTGTCGCCGTTGATGTAGACGTTGAGCGTCACCGGCGCGGCGGCGCCCGCGCCGCGTGGCACCGACGCCGGAACGAGCACGGCGGCAACCAGCAGGGCCAGCAGCCCCGTTACCAGTCCGCGCATCCTGCTATGCCGTCTCACAACCATCCACCCCCCTGCCCGGATCTGTCTTGCCGTAGAATCCCACAATTCGGGCCGCGTGCGCGGCACCCTTTTCCTAACGTGCCGGTAGACCGTCCTTAACGCGGCGCGCCGTCCAACGCGTCTACAAGGGCCCGGACCCGGCCGTAGTCCGCCGCGGCGCTGTCGGCGAACAGGTGATGGCGGTACTCGTGAATCACCGTGCCGCCGTAACCGCGAAGCATGGCGAACACACGCTCCAACGGCAGCGCACCCCACCCGACCGGCAGGTGCAGGTCGCCTTTCCCCAGCGGAAACGTGTCGGCCGGCGTCTGCGTGCGGTACAGGGTGAAGTTCTCGAGGCGGAGCGGATCGTAGCGTCCGAAGTTGTCGTTCACGTGCAGGTGCCCGACGACCGGCCGCGCCGTCCGGATCGCATCTACCAGATCGAAGCCGAACTGGGCCGCGGCGAGCGCCGCGTGCCCCACGTCCAGGGTCATGATCACGTTCGGCCGGCCGATCTCGCGGACCCGCTCCACCACGGGCTCGACCCGCTCGACCTCGATGTTCTCGACGCCGAGCAGCACGTCGCCGGCCTCGTCGGACAGGCGCAGCATCGCGTCGGTGAACGCGGCCTCGTCCTCCCGAACGCGGCTCTGCCGCTCGAAGTGGATCACCAGCACGCGGGCGCCGACCTCCCGGCTGAACCGCAGCGTGGCGCGCGCGAGATCCAGCTGCGCCTCGCGGTTGCGCCGGTCGCGCAGATCGAGGCTGCTCGGGCTGTGCACCGAGTAGCTGAACGGATGCCCCGCGAACGCGCGCAGCGCGTCGCTCAGGCGCTCGGGATGGAGCCGGCCGCCGAAGATGAGGCCGGTGCCGTCCATGCTGATTTCGACGGCGTCGTAGCCGAGCCGGCGCGCGAGCGCCAGTTCCTCGTCCCGCCGCTCGGCGGCGCGAATGGCGAGGCCGAGTCGGACTACCGGCGGGCCCCCACGGCGGGCGGCGTGTACAGCGCCTCCCGGCGGTGCCGCAGGACGGGCAGCTTCTCCCGCACTCTCGCGATGCGCGCGACGTCGACCTCGCCGGTGAGGACGCCGGCCTCCTCCCCGCCGTCGACGACGGCGACGCCCATCGGATCGACCAGCATGCTTCGGCCGGTGCTCATGTTGCCCGTTTGATTGGCCGCGGCGACGAAGATCGTGTTTTCGATCGCCCGCGCCTGGATGAGCGTCGTCCAGTGCGATTCTTTGAGGTGGCCGGCGATCCACGCGGCCGGAAGCAGCAGCACGTCGGCGCCGGCCAGCGCGAGGCGCCTGGTGAGTTCCGGAAAGCGCAGTTCGTAGCACACCAGCAGGCCGAAGGTCCCGAGCGGCGTGCGCACCACGTCCGGTGGTTCGGAACCCGCCACGATCCGGTCCGACTCGCGGTAGCCGAAGGCGTCGTACAGATGCGTCTTCCGGTAGGCCAGCACGAGGCGCCCGTCGGGACCGAGGAGCACCGTCGTGTTGAACGCCCGCTCCCGCTCGCCGGGGGCCTGCTCCCAGAGGCCGCAGCCGACGTAGAGATGCTGCGCCCGCGCCTCCGCGGCGAGGGCCGAGACGAACGGTCCGTCCACGGGCTCGGCGACATCGGCGGCCGTGGTGGGGTCCTTGGGGTGCAGGAACGCCATGTAGACTTCCGGCAGCAGGGCGACGTCCGCGCCCCGGCGCTTGGCCCCCCGAATGGCCTCGACCGCGGCGTTGAGGTTCTCGGACTTCTTTGGGGAGGAGACGAGCTGGCACAGCGCGATACGCATCCTAGCCCTCCGGCGGACGTTTCGTGGTGACCGACCGTTCGTCTTATTGTAGCCCGGCGGGCGGCCTGCTGTCATGCGCCCCGCCCGCTCCCGTCAGCTACGCTCGCGGTGCAGCAGCCGCCGGGCGCCCTCGCCGGCGAGGTAGAAGCCGAGCACGGCGATGAAGATCGCGACCCCGGCGCTGAGCGAGATCCACGGCGTGATGAGGAGATACGCGTATCCTTCGCGCAGCATGCGCCCCCAGCTCGGCGCAGGCGGCGGCGTGCCGAAGCCGAGAAACGAGAGGCTGGCCTCGGTCAGGATCGCGCCGCCCATCCCGGCCGTGCCGAGCACCACGATAAGGTCCAGGATGTTCGGCACGATCTGCCGCACTAGGATCCGCGAGGTGCTGGCCCCGGTCGCTACCGCCGCGACGACGAAGTCGCGCGACCGGATGCCGAGTACCTCGCCGCGCGTGACCCGCGCGAGGCCCGGCGTGATCGTGACGCCGAGCGCGACGATGACGTTGAGCAGGCTCGAGCCTAGAAACGCGCGGATCACCAGCGCGAGCACGAGCGACGGAAACACCAGAGCCACATCCGCGAGCCGCATCAGCACGTAGTCGAGCCGCCCGCCGAGAAAGCCGCTGACGAGCCCCCACGGCACGCCCACCACCATGCCCAGCAGCACCGCGGCGGAGCCGACGGCAAGGGAGATGCGCGCCCCGTAGATGTCCTGGCTCAGCGTGTCCCGCCCCAGGTTGTCCGTGCCGAGCAGAAAGGCGCGGCTCGGGCCCTCGAGCGTGTGATCCGGATGGTAGGTCAGCGGATCGTAGGGCGCGAGCAGCGGGGCCAGCAGAGCCATCGCGACCGCGAGGCCGGCAAGACACCCGCCCACGACCAGGGGACGGTTGCGGAGCACCCGGCGCCACCGCGACGCCGTCCGTCGCGGCCGGCCCGCCGCGGGCCGGCCGTACACCGCCGCGGCGCGAACGTCGCTCATCACCGACGGCCCGCCGGATCCACGGTCATCGGTACGTCACTCTCGGATCGAGCCACCCGTAGGCGAGGTCCACGCACAGGTTGACGACGAGCACGCCGAAGGTCAGCAGTGCGACCACCGCCTGGATCACGGGAAAGTCGCGGCCGAGAATCGAGTCGACGAGGAGCCGCCCGACGCCCGGCAGGGCGAAGATGGTCTCTGTGATGACGGCCCCGCCGAAGAGCCGCCCCACCTCGACGCCCAGCACGCTCAGCACCGGGATGAGCGAGTTCCGCAGCACGTGGCGCACGAGCACCCGGCGCTCGGTGATTCCCTTGGCACGGCCCGTCTGCACGTACGGCGCGCGCAACGCGGCCTTGACGCTCGACTTCAACACGAGGCTCAGGAATCCGACATAGGCGAGGCTCAGCGTCACCGTCGGCAGCGCCATGAGCCGCAAATTCTCGAGCGGCTGCGCAAACAGAGGGGCGTAGCCGCCGCTCGGCAGCCAGCGGAGGGTCAGCGCGAAGAGAAAGATCAGCATGATCCCCACCAGAAAGTTGGGGAGCGTCACGCCGGCGATGCAGAATCCGGAGACGGCGAAATCCACGGCGCTTCCGGCGCGGACGGCCGCCGCGGTGCCGAGGACGAGCGCCGCGGCAAGTGCTGTGGCCATGGCCAGCACCGTCAATTCTCCTGTGACGACCAGACGTTCCTCGACGGCGCGCGTCACCGGCACCCGGTCCCGCAGGGACCGGCCGAGATCCCCCCTCGCGGCGTGCGACAGCCAGTCCGCGTACTGGACGTAGAGGGGCCGGTCCAGTCCGAGCTCGTGGCGCAGCCGCTGCACCGTCTCCGGATCCGCCTCCCGGCCGAGCATCAACACCACCGGATCGCCCAAAAAGACGTGGACCAGCGCGAAGACCGCGGCCGTGAGCAGCACGGCCATCGGGATGATGGCGAGCAGGCGCTGGACGATGTACCGCGCCACGGGGAATCAGGACGCGCCGGTCACTTGGCGATCCACAGGTCGCGGTAGCGCGGCACCGAGTCCGGGATCCAGGCAAAGTTCTGCACCGGGGTGCGGGTCGGCTCGTACTCGGGCACGTAGAAGAACCAGACGTACGGCGCGTCGTTGATCACGGTCTGCTCGATCTC
This sequence comes from bacterium, assembly GCA_035934535.1. Classification (GTDB taxonomy): domain Bacteria; phylum Sysuimicrobiota; class Sysuimicrobiia; order Sysuimicrobiales; family Segetimicrobiaceae; genus DASSJF01. Next base: position 22,649 of record DASYXS010000045.1, on the reverse strand, counting down.
CCCGTAGACCTTCTTCCGGACCGCGCGGTCGTAGGTCGAGCTCGCGTCGCGGAGCAGGCGGTCGACGCCCGAGTAGCTCGTCGAGTTGGCGAAGTTGCCGGTGTAGAACAGGATCCGCAGCAGGCCGTCGGGATCGCCGCGGAGTGTCCAGTCCGTGCGGGACCAATTCAACTTGGCGGCCAGCACCTGCTGGTACATGTCGGACGGGTTGACCGGGTTGATCGAGATGTTGACGTTGATCTTCTTGAGCTGCTGCTGCAGCAGCTCGGCGAACTGCAGCCCGAGCGGCGTGTTGTCCGTCGCGAACTCGGCGGAAAAGCCTCCGCCGTGGCCGGCCTCGGCGAGCAGGCCCTTGGCTTTGGCCGGATCGTAGGTGTAGCCTTTGACGCCGTCGTTGTACCACCAGACGTTCGACGGCGTCGGACCCTTCGCGACCGTCCCGCGGCCGCCGAGCATCACCTTGACGAACTCGTCTCGGTCCACACCGTACGCGATCGCCTGCCGGAGCGCCTTATTATTGAAGGGCGGCCGGTCCACGCGCCACTGCGTCGCCCACCAGTGGCCGGACGGGTTCTCCGTGATGACTTTCACGTTCTGGGCGCGCTCGAGGCCCGGGATATCTTTGGGATCGGGCGAGCTCGCGGTATCGAGCTCGCCGGTGCGTACCATCGTCCCCCGCACGGCCGGATCGGGAATGATCCGATAGATGATGCCGTCGAGGTACGGCCGGCCCTTGTCCCAGTAGCCGGCAAAGCGCTTCAGCGTGACGTGATCGTCCGACACCCATTCGACGAACTCGAACGGCCCCGTGCCGACCGGCCGGCGCCCGAGATCTCGGCCGTATTTCTGCCACGCGGCGGGAGAGACCATGAAGCCGGGCCGCTCCGCGAGCGCCGCCAGCAGCCCCGGATACGGCTCCTTCAAGTGAAACACGACGGTCGTCGGTCCGGTGGCCTCGACGCCCTCCATGAATGGGCCGATGAGCTTGCCCATCGGCGAGCTGTTGGCCGGGGCCAGGATGAAGTCCATGTTCCACTTCACCGCGGCCGCGTCGCAGGCGGTCCCGTCGTGGAACCGGACGCCCGGCTGCAGTTGAAACGTGATGACCTTGCCGTTGGGCTCGATCTTCCACGAGCGGGCCAGCTCCGGCACGATCTCGAACGACGGGTTGACGGCGACCAGCGTGTTGTACACCGCGTACATGACGTGCCGCTCCGCAAAGTCCACGGAGTAGTGCGGATCGAGCGTGTGGGCGTTGGGAATCCAGCCGACGCGGAGCGTCCCGCCCCGCTGCGGCGCGGGCGCCGCCTCGGCTCCGCGAAGTGCGCCGCCCCTCGCCAGCGCATACCCGGCCGCGGCGGCCGCGGTCGTGCGCAGAAACTCCCGGCGTCTCATGCTCTCCCCTCCCCGAACTGCGCCTCGTCTTCGTTTATGCGAGCCGAATCGCCACGGACTTCGGTCCTTGGAACAACACCTGTTCGCAGGCCTTGATGAACGCGTCGACGTTTTGCGTGACCTTGCCGATGCGCGCCACGTAGAGCTCGCCCTTCGGCTCGCGCCACTGGCTTACGCCGTAGATGAACGCGACTTTGAAGAGCTGATGTTCCGGGGCGTCATAATAGATGATGTCGCCGGGCTCGAGCCACGTCGCCCGGTTCTCGATCTCGCCGACCTTGAGCGGGTAGTTCTTCTCCGTGCGCCAGGCGGCGCCGGACCAGCGCACGTGGATCGTCCGGTCGGTGATCGGCAGATGCGGCAGCAGCGCCGCCACCGTCTTCGGCGCGCGGTCGTCCCACAACTCGCCCTCCGCGCGGACGCCGTCGAGATCCACGGTGATCTTCCGCATCCGCCTAGCGCTCCTTACGGCGGATCGTCATCGTCTTGGCCCCCTCGAACATGATCGCGGACACTTTCGCGCGGAACGCGTTCCAGTCGCCCGTGAGGCGCGCGAGTGGGGTCAGGCGGGACACGGTCGCCGGCCCGCTCTGCTGCGCCTGCCCGTAGCACAGCCTGAGGCCGCGGTACGCCGGATGGTAGTACAGGTATCCGGGCCAGTGCAGCTCCTCCCCGTTTTCCGCCGCATCGAGCCGGATCGGCACCTGCCCGAGCTCGCCGTCGCCGCCCCAGAACCGCAGCATCTGGCCGCTCCACTTTGTGTTGGTGACACGGCCCTTGAGCGGCAGCGCGGCCCACAACGCCTCCGCGGTTTCCGGCGCGGTCGCGTCGAGCAGCGACGCGGTCACGGTGACGCCGTCCACGTCGATCTCGATCTGCCGGCCCGCTGCTGCGGCCTTCTGAGCGGACGCGGCCGCGGCGCCCTCGGCCCGGCGAAACTGAATCCGCTTCGAGCCGTCCCACATCAGGCGCTCCGCCGTTTTCGCGAGGCGCGGCAGGTCCTGTTCGTCGACCGTGCCGAGGGGCGTGAGATAGAGGAAACCCGCGGTCCCGCGGAACCGCGCCGCGCCGTAGGCGATCGCGATCTCTTGAATGGGAGGATAGTAGACGATCTCGCCGGGAGCCTGGAACGCCTGCTTGTTTTCCGTCTCCTCGATCGGAATCGGCGCGTGCTCGAACATCCGGAACATGTCGCCGCTCAACTGCGCGTGCACCGCCCGGCCCTCGAACGGCAGCGCCTTCAGCACCGCCGCGACCGTCTTCGGCGCCGTCTCCTCGGACAGCGTCGCGCCAAACGCCTCGTCGCCCAACACGATCTCCATCCGCGCCACAGGTTCCCTCCCTCTCGCCAGATGCGTAACTGTGCCTTACCCGATCGCCGGAACGACCTTCCTCGCAAACACCTCCATATCCGCCAAGAGCTCGTCCATGCTGTCGGCCAGCAGAATGATCCCGAGGTGCGACGCCCCGGCGGCCCGAAACGCCTTGACCTGGTCCGCCACCGCGGCGGGCGTCCCGAGGAGGTTGCCGGCGCGGTACTCCGCCAACCGCTCCTCATCGGTGCCCCGGCGGTCCCCCGCGGCCATGCGCCGAAAGTGCTGGGACCGCAGCACCCGCTCCTCCGCCTCCCGTGTCGTCTCGCCGAACGCCAGCCACGTTTGCACGTGCAGGCTGAGGACCCCTGGATCGCGGCCGTGAACCTCCGCCGCCCGCCGGACCTCCGCCCACTCGCGTCGCGTTTGGTCGGGAGAACGGGCGGCGACGATCAGGCCGTCGCCGAGCCGTCCGACGCGCTCGAGGCCGGAGGACGCGTGCGCCGTGACGTAGATCGGAAACGGACGCTGGCTGGGCTTCGGCGCCAGTTCGACGCCCGCGAACTGCACGTACCGGCCCGTGAAACTCGCGCGCTCGTCGGCGAACAGACGGCGCAGGCCCTCGATCCCTTCCTCCACCATCGTGCCGCGGTGCGCGCCCCGAAGGCGCGGGTGAACGGCCTCGAACTCCTCCCGGTAGGCGCCGAGCCCGACGCCGAGCATCACGCGGCCGCCGGTCAACCGGTCGAGCGTCGCGACCTGCTTGGCCAGCAGCACCACGTCGCGCTGCGGCAGCGTGATCACGCCCAGCATGAACCTGAGGCGTTCGGTGATGTTGGCGAACGTGGCGTACGTGACGACCGGCTCGTAGAAATTCGGGATCTCTGCCTGCGTGGCGCTCACACCGTGCGGCGTAGTCAGATGGTCGTTCGACCAGATGGAATAGTAGCCGAGTTCCTCCGCGCGCGTGGCCACCACCGCGAGGTCCTCCGGCCGCACGAACCCGACCGGGTACGCGGTGCCCTCGCGGCAGCCCGGAAACCCGACCCCGACGCGCATCGTCACGCCCTCACGTGCCCGGGGGGGGCGGCGACGCGGGTCGCGACCGTGTGCGGATCGAGGAGGTCCCGGATCAGCTCGCCGGCCTGGTTGAACACGAACACGGCGACGAAGATGGCCACCCCCGGCGCCAGCGCCACCCACGGCGCCGTCGCCAGATACTGGAAGCCGTCCCGCAGCATGCGCCCCCAACTCGGCGTGGGCGGCTGGACGCCGAGGCCGAGAAAGCTGAGCGCCGACTCCGAGAGGATGATCCCGGAGAACCCGATGACCGACCGCGCCACGATCACGTCGCTCGTCTGGGGCAGCACGTGGCGGCCGAGGATGCGCCGCGCGGATGCCCCGATGCTCCGCGCGGCGGCGACGAACTCGGCTTCGCGCAGCGACAGCACCCGTCCCCGGACGAGCCGCGCGTACGCGGGGACGTGCCCCACCGCGAGCGCCACCACCACGCTTTCGAGGTGCTCGGGCCCGAGAATCGCGACGATCGTCAGCGCGAGAACGAGGTCGGGGAAGATGTAGAGCGCGTCGATGAGCCGCATCAGACATTCGTCGAGCAGGCTGCCGCCCCAGAATCCCGACACGAGCCCGATCAGCGTGCCGGCCAGCAGGCTCATCGCGACGGCGCCCGCGGCGATGACGAGGGTGGTGCGGGTGCCGAAGACGATCTGAGTCAGCACGTCTTTGCCGAGCAGGTCGGTGCCCAGGACGTGGGCCCACCCCGGCGGCTGCAGGCTCTGAGCGCCCTGGATCTCCAGCGGGTCGTACGCGCTCAGGAGGCGCGGGACGCACGCCGCGGCCAGCAGCAGAAGCACCGCCGCGCCGAGGGCGGCTCCGGCGGGGGTAACGAGGTGACGCGCGAGACGGCGCCGCACGGCAGGGTCAGTCGTACTTGATCCGCGGATCGAGCATCCCGTACGTCAGGTCGACGACGAGGCTGCTCGCGACGACGGCGGCCGTGACGAGCAGCACGGCACCCTGCACCACCGGATAGTCGCGCGATTGAATCGCGTCGCTGAACAGCCGGCCGACGCCCGGCAGGCTGAACACGACCTCGACGATCACCGCGCCGGCGAGCATGAATGGAATGTTCTGCCCGACGATCGTCACGACGGGAATCAACGCGTTGCGGAGCGCGTGCTTGAACAGCACGGTCCGCTCGACGAGTCCCTTTGCGCGCGCGACCCGGATGTAGTCGCCGTGCAGCACGTCGACGAGCGCCGAGCTGAGGTAGCGGGCCCACGCGGCGCCGTAGAACGCGGCGAGACTGACCGCCGGCAGGATCATCGACGCGAGATTGCGGCCCGGATTTTCGGCGAGCGGGGTGTAGGCGCCGCCCGACAGCCAGCGCAGCTTCACGCTGAACAGATAGATGAGCAGCATGCCGAGCCAGAAGTTGGGTACGCAGATGCCCGCCACGAGCATCGCCCGCACCACCTGCCCGGCCGGGGTGTCACGGGCGATCGTGATGAACATCCCGGCCGGGATCGCGACCGCGAGCGCGAGCAGCGTGGCGAGGCCGGCCAGTTCCACGGTCGCCGGCAGCCGTCCGGCCAGCGCGGAGCGGACGTCGATCGGATATTCAAACGACCGGCCGAGATCGAGCGCGCCGAGGCGCCGCAGCCACTCGCCGTACTGCACCAGGATCGGCCGGTCGAGTCCCAGGCGCGTGCGCGCCGCGGCGGCCTGCCGGAGCGTCGCCTCGTGGCCCATCAGGTAGAGCGCCGGATCGCCCTTCACCGCGGTGCGCATCAGCACGAAGATGCCGAGCGTGACGACCAGCATGGTCGGGATGAGAATGAGGACCCGCCGCAGCGCGTAGCGCCACATCAGTCCCCGACCCAGGCCTCCGCGACCCGCGGCATGAGATCGAAGCCGTAGCGGAAGCCGCGGACCTGGCTGCGCATCACGGCGTAGTCCGGCGCCGCGTAGTAGAAGACGTAGGACGCGTCCTCCACGATCAGCCGCTCCGCCTGCCGGTACAATTTCGTACGCGTCTTCGTGTCGTACGTCGCCGACGCGTCGTCCAGCAGTTTGTCCACCTGCGGGTTGCGGTAGTGCGAGCTGTTGGCGTAGCCCTTGGAGTGCCAGAGGATGTAGCTGAGGCCGTGGGGATCGACCCGCGGCGTCCACGTCTCGGGGATCGTGAACGGAATCTCGCCGCGCAGCACCATCGGATACTGGTCCCGCTCCGACACCAGCCGGATGTTCGTCCGGAGGCCGATCGCGGCGAGCTGCGCCTGCGCCATCTCGCCGAGGGGCACCTGGCTCGACAGGACGTAGAGCAGCAGCGGCACCGGCCGGTCGAGATACCCGGACTCCCTGAGGCGCCGCTTCGCGAGGTCCGGGTTGTAGGCGGGCCCGTTGTAGGCGGGATCCTGCCACCAGCCTTCGTGGAAGAACTTGCCGGTCGCCTTTCCCAGCCCGCGGTAGATCACCGTGTGGATCTGCTCGCGGTTGATCCCGTACATGATCGCCTGGCGCAGGTTGCGGTTGTCGAACGGCGGCACGTCCACTTTCATCTGAATCGCTTCCCAACGGTATGCCGGGCTCAGCACCACCCGGTAGGCGGACTGTTTCTGGAACGCGAGGACGTCGTCGGCCGGGAGACCTTCCAGCGCGACGACGTCGAGGTCCCCGCCCCGAAGACGCGCGTCCGCAACGGCCGGCTCGGGAAAGTCGGTGAAGACGATGCCCGTCGACCGGATCGCCCGCCGGTTCCAGTACTGCTCGCTGCGCTGGACCGCGACCCGGTTGCCCTGGATCCACTCCACGAACCGGAACGCCCCCGTGCCGACGGGGTTGCGGCCGAAGTCCCGCCCGTACTTCTTGACCGCCGCGGGCGACACCATGAGGCCGGGTCGATCCGTCAGTTCGGAGAACAGCGGCGGATACGGCCGCGTGAGATAGATCCGCACCGTCGTCGCGTCGACGGCCTGGACGCCCTGGATGATGCCTTCGAACCGCGTGCGGTGCTCCGACCCGGTCGCCGGGTCCAACACCCGCTCGATGTTCCACTTCACGGCATCCGCGGTGAACGGCGTTCCGTCGTGGAACACGACGCCGGACCGCAGGTGGAACGTCACCACGAGACCCGTGGACCCGACCTCCCACGATTTCGCCAGCACCGGAAAGAACCGGCCCTCGCCGTCCGCGTCGATCAGCGGCTCGTACAGCGTGTACAAGACCATACGGTCGTAGAGCCGGGCGTTGATGTGTGGATCGAGGCTCCGGGCGTCCGCGCCGCGCGCGATCCGCAGCACGCCGGGCGGCTGCGCCGCGGCGGGCGTCGTCCTGCCGGCGGCGATCAGGGCGGCTGCGGCGCCCGCGCCGCCTCTCAGCAGGCCGCGCCGCGTCAGGCCGCGGCGCCCTCCGGCCGTCTGCCCGGTCACGGCTAGGCCCGCCGGACCCTCACCGTGCGGGCGCCTTCCCACTCCACCCGCTTCCCGAGCGCCGCCAGCTCGGCCACGCCGCCGAGCATCCGGCCCACGAGCGGCGTGGGGTGCGCGCCGCTCGGGCCCTGCATCCGCGCCTGTCCATAGACGAACCGGAGGCCGTTCCACTTGTGCAGAAAGATGATGTCGCCGGGATTCTGCAGCTGCGACATGTTCTCGCGCTCCGGCGGCTCCGGGATCTGGACCCATAGGCGGAGCATGTCGCCGCTCCACTTCGTGTTGGTCACGGGGCCCTCGAGCGGCAGGGCGTTCCAGATGTTGTTGCAGATGATCGGCGCCTGCTCGTCGAGGAGCACCGCCTCGAACGCATGATCCTCGAACTCCACCACGATCCGCTTCATCGCGGCCCCCCCTTGTCCGCGCCGTCGAGACGGCGCAGCACGAGGAGCATGGCGCCGTCCCACATGAGGCGCTCCGCCTTCTTGGCGAACGCGGTGAGGTCGCCTTCGATCCGGCCCAGCGCCGAGACCATCATCGCCCCGGTCACCCAGGCGAACCGGGCTTCCCCGTAGGCGATCGCGAGCTCCCGGATCGCCGGCAGGTACACGATCTCGCCGGGCGCCTGGAACCCCACGGGATTTTCCATGCCGAACGGAAACTTCGAGTAGTCGACGTCAATCGGCAGCTCGGTGTTCGCGTGGAACATGTCGCCGGACCACTTCGCGTGCGTGACCCGGTCTTCGTACGGCAGGCTCTCCCACAACGCACCGACCGTGACCGGGGCCCGGTCTTCGTACAGGACCGCGGTCACCTTGACGCCGTCGAGCTCGATGCCGATCTTCTTCATATCGCCTCCTTCAGCGTGGCGAGTGCGCTATCCGCGGATCGCGGCGCCCAGGCGCGCCCGGAGCCATTCCAGGGTGTCGGCGAGCGACCAGACCGCCGCGTACTTGGCGGCCATGTCAAAGAGGTTGACGCGGTGCGGCAGCTCGGCCCGGTCGAAGACGCACTCCGCGACCACCACCGTGCGAAACCCGTGCGAAGCGCCGTCGACGACGGTCGCGCGCACGCATCCGCTGGTGGTGCACCCGCACATCAGCAGCGTGTCGACGTGCGCGTGGATCAGATGCGGGAGGAATCCGCCGGCGTAGAAGGCGCTGGCCGCGCGCTTCTCAAACACGCGCTCGCCGGCCGCCGGCGCCACCAGCTCGACGATCTCGCGGCCGTTGCGGCGCTCGTCCGGCGTCGCGTCCTCGGGATCATCGGCGCCGTGCGTGTAGATGACGGGCAGCCCGGCCGCCCGCGAAGCGTCGAGGAGACGGCGAATGTGAGGCAGACTTTCCCATGCGTGCTGCCCGCAGCTGTATCGGTACCGCCGGATGCTCTCGAGGGCGGGCTCGGGCCGATCGCCCGTAAAGTTATTTTCGAGGTCGACGAGGACGAGCGCCGGCGCGACGCCGGGGTCGCGGGAGGTACGCCAGTAGCCGAGGCGGTCGTAGACCTGAACCTCTTCCGGGGAAAGGATGCCGCTCCAGGGACCGCCGTCCGCCATGTCCGGGTCCTCCCACGGCCCGCTTCGGCAGACCGTCGCCCGCCCCCTATCGGAGAGATGCGCTACGCGGTGAGCGCGCGGCGGGCGCAAATCCAGGCGCCGAGCAGCGCGTCAAGTGCCACACTACCCGGCGCGCGCACGCACACGACGCCCCGCGGATCCACCCGCGCCGGCTTCGTGCCTGAGATGACGTCCGACAGCTCGGCGTCGACGTCGGATTCGGCCATGCGCCCCTCGCCGATCAGCCGGCGGAAATCCGCGCGTTGCGCGCACTCGAGCCAGTTGGCCACGACGAGGCGCACCGGGCCGCGCTCGCGGCGGACGAGCAGGTCGGCGCCGAGCTCAACCGCGTCCCCGAGCCCGTAGACGGTCGCGCCGGGTTTGACCCAGGCGGCGGAGAGGAGCGGGGAGGCGGCGTCCGTCGCCGTGACGAGAAAATCGGCGCGGCCGGCGGCCTCGCGGGCGGAGTCCGCGGCGGTCACGCGCGGGAAGCCGGACGCCGCCAGATCATGAACAAGGCGGTCCCGGGATGCCGGCCGGCGCGAGGCGACGACGATCTCGCCGGCCCGTCCCGATTCGATGAACGCGCCGAGCACGGCGCGGGCGAGGCGTCCCGCGCCGATCATACCGATCACCGGCGCGGGTGCCGGTACGGTGTGCTCGGCCACGACAAGCGCGAGCGCGGCGATGCGCACGAAATAGGTCAGGTGCTCGTCGATGGTGGCCAGCAGATTCCGTCGCGCGAGACCCACCAGGTGCAGAAACCGGACCGGGTCGTCGCCGAGCACGGAGCCAAGAAAGCGGAACACCGCGATGCCGAGGTCTGGGATCACACAGCACTTCGAGATGGCCGCGACGTGAAGACCGTCTCCCGGCGCGCTGTAGCGCAGGGCCGCGCGCCGGGCGTCCGGCATCAGGACGCGCCCGGAGGCCTCCCACAGCACCGCGTCGCGGACGATGCCGACCGCATCCGCGAGCGGCAGGCGCCGCTTCGCCTCCTGCGCCTCGATGAACGCGCCGCCGTGCTCGCCGGCCCGCGCGAGTCCGGCCTTCACCTCGGCCACCCACAAGGCCGTCACCCGCAAACAGTTCGCGGCGCCCTCCGCCGCATCATGCCGCGGTCGGGCGCCTCCTCCGCCCGCACAGGAAGGCCCGCGGTGTCCTTGAATTCACCCGGCGTATGAGCGACGCGCTCTCGGGTACCGTAAGCCACGTCCTGCACCGCAGCGACGCTCCGCGCCTCCGCGCCGTCCGGGGCCAAGGCGTCTACGTGTACGACGCCGAGGGGCGCAAATATCTCGACGGCTCGTCCGGGCCCCTCGCGGTCAACCTCGGCCACGGCGTCCCCGAGATCCTCGCGGCCATGGAGCGCCAGCTCCGGCAGATTACGTTCGCGCACGGCTCGGAATTCACAACCGAGGCCCAGGAACGGGCGGCCGACCTCGTCGTCGGCTTCACCCCGCCCGGCCTCTCGCGCGTCTTCTTCGTCTCCGGCGGCAGCGAGGCCACGGAGACGGCGATCAAGATGGCGCGCCAGTACTGGGTGGACGCGGGACGGCCGTCCAAGCACAAGATCATCAGCAAGCGCGCGAGTTATCACGGCGCGACGCTGGGCGCCTTGTCGCTGTCCGGGTTCGCCGCGCGCCGCGGACCGTACGAGCCGCTCCTGCTGCCGTTTCCTCAGATTCCGGAGGTGCACTGCCGGCGCTGTCCGTACGGCCTCGAGTACGGCCGCTGCGCGATCGAATGCGCGACGGCGCTTGAAACGGCGATCCAGCGCGAGGGCGCCGCCACGGTCGCGGCGTTCATCGCCGAGCCGCTCTCCGGCGCGGCCAACGCGGCCGTCGTCCCGCCGCCGGAATACTTCCGCCGGGTCCGGGAGATCTGCGACCGCCACGACGTGCTGTTCATCGCCGACGAGGTGATGACGGGATTCGGGAGAACCGGGGCCAAATTCGCGATCGATCACTGGAGCGTCGTCCCGGATCTCATCGTCTGCGCGAAGGGACTCGGCGCCGGGTACGTGCCGATCGGCGCAGTGGTCGCGCACGAGCGCGTCGGTGACCAGATCCTCCGTGCGTCCGGCCGGTTCATCCACGGACACACGTACGCCGGCAACCCGCTCGCGTGCGCCACCGCGGCCGCGGTGCTCGAGTACATTCAGGCGCACGACCTGGTCGCCGCGGCGAAGCGCAAGGGCGCCGCGCTCGAACGCGAACTGGATCCGCTTCGCCGGCATCCGCGCGTCGCGGAGGTGCGGGGACTCGGGCTGATGTGGGGTGCGGAGTTTTCCTCGCCGGGCCCGGCGGCCGGCCCGGCCGTGGTCGCGGCGGCGTTACGCAACGGCCTGCTCGTCTATCCCGCCGGCGGATCGCTCCCGGGCTCGGCCGCGAATCAGATCCTGGTCGGCCCGCCGCTCACGATTACGGAGGGTGAGATCGCGGAGTTGGGACAGCTTCTAAGGAAGAGCGTCGACGACGCGTTCGCGTAAGGGCGTCACGCCGTGTCGTCGTCCTTGGCCGGTCGCGCAACCGAGGCGATCATCTCCCCGGCCTCGATCACCCGCAGGTGACGTGTGACCCAGACGGCGCCGTCGTAAGGCGCGCGTGCCTCGCCGGCGATCTCGCCCAACAGCGACCGCACCGTCGCCACGGGCGTGCCTTCGGACACGGCGTCGCCCACCGATCTCTGCATCTGCGCGTAGCCGCCCGCGGGCGCCGGCACCTCCGTGGTCTCCCAGAAGGGTCCGGCCACTTCCGGTGCCCGCCGGTCGCGCAGCATGCCGAGCCAGCGCATCAGATTGAGGATTCCCTCCCGATCGGCCGCGACGTCCTCGTCGAGACACCCGCCGGCGCCGGTCATCTCGTTCCCGACCGTCGTAATGCCGCGCCGCGCGGTCTCGGAGTTGAACGTGCCGGCGTGGTCGCGGCCGGCCCATAGGTTCTCGACGCCGAATGCGCGCACGGCCGCCCGCGAGCGCTGTGGGTCGCCGAGACCGCGGCGGTAGGCCACGGCCGGCAGGAAGCGATACCGCACTCCGCCGCTGTGGAGATCGAGGAAGAGGGACGGACGCAGGCGCAGGACGAACGCGAGCAGCGCCGCGGCGAGCCGCTCCGTCGGCGACCCGGCCGGATCCCCGGGAAACGTCCGCGCGAGATTGACGCCGTCGAGCTGCCCGGGCGTCGTGCGCGATCCGGCCGCGAACGCCCACGGATTGCAGACCGGCAGGGCCACGAATACCCCCGACAGCGACGACGGCGGCAGCGAGTCACAGACATCCCACAGCGCCCGGGGCCCTTCGTACTCGTCGCCGTGCACGCCGGCGGCCGCGATGAACACCGGGCCGGGCCGCTCTCCCGCAATCGCGATCACCGGCAGGTCGACCGCAGGGCTCGCGTCCACCACGGCCGTCATGCGGTAGCATCCCGGCCGCCGGGTCACCTCGAGCTCTTCGAGCCGTACCCGATCGTGCCGCACGCACGGGACTTCTCGGCGGGGGGCTCAGACTCCCAGGGCCTCGGCGTCGTGGCCTGCTTCCGTGGGGTATGATCGAAAGGCGGGGACGGAACCGCTTCTCAGGAGGCGACGCCGTGGAAGACCAGACGGTATTTCACCGGATCAACGAGTTGGCGAACGAGGAACACGAGATCTGGCGCAAAGAGTCCGCGGGCAAGGCAACGGACGCCGACCGCGACCGGCTGCGCCACCTCCAGGTCACGCTGGACCAGTGCTGGGACCTCCTCCAGCAGCGCAAGGCCCGCCGGGCCGCCGGCCTCGATCCGTCCGGCGCCCAGGTCCGGGACGAAAAGACGGTTGAAGGCTATATCCGATAGCGCGCGCCGCGCCCGGCGTTGACGCTCACGACGGCGCCGGCCGCACCCGTTAGCCGGCGCGCGGGTCTGGAACTCTTCGGCCGGCCGTGGCCGGTCTTTCTCATCGCGGTCGAAAAAGGCATCAGCACGCTGGCGATCGTCGCCGGCGCGGTGTTCGCGTTCGTCCTTCGCGGGCATCCCGGCGAGAATCCCGTCGAGGTCGCGTTTTCCCGTAGGCTCTCCCACGGCCCCCGCAGCACCGTCATCCATTGGTTGGCGACGCACGTACCGTACTTATCGTCCAATCAGGCGCTCGCGCTCGGCGTCGGGCTGATCCTGTGGGCGGGTGTCTTCGCGGCGGAGACCATCGGCCTCTGGATCCAGGCGCCGTGGGGCGAATTGCTGGTGATCGCCGAGACCGCGGCCTTCCTGCCGGTCGAGGGATGGCGCATCGCGCATCATCGGCGGCCCCCGGAGTTCGTGGCCATATCGATCAACCTGCTGATCCTGGGATACCTTATTCGCAAATACCTCGGGCGCCGGCGCGGCGAGCGCTGACGCGCTGAATACGAGAAGACCCGCCCGGCCGCGGCCGAACGGGTCTTCGCCCGTCTCGCGCTACTGCAACGTGGTAGTAACGGTGGCCGGCGCGGATCGCACCGCCCCGGTATTGTCGACGAGGACCGCCGTGATCGTCAGGTTCACGCCCAGCACCGGCGGTTTCTGGGTGAACGTCGCCGACCAACGCCCGTTGGCGTCCGCGGTGACGGTCTGGGACCCGAGCGTGCCGTGCCAGTTGAAGCCGACGACGTTCTTGTTGTAATCGGCCGTGACCCTGACCTTGGACCCCGGCGGGACCGCGCCCGTCACCGTGAACGGCGTCGTGACACTCGTGCCGGGTGTCGGACTGAGGATCACGGGGGGCCCGGCAGCCGGTGACGGCGCCGCGGATCCGTAAATCGACACCGGCGCGGGAGCCGTGGCGGTCAGCACCTGCCCGCCGGGTGCGGTGAGGCTGACCACGACGCTCCCGTTGGCGACGGTGTCGCCGGGCTGCACCGCGTAGGTTCCAACATACGTGCCGGGCTGCGTCGCCGACTCCGTCATCGGGAGGCCGGAGCGCAGTCCGGCGATCGCGAAGGTCCCCGTGCCGCGCGCCGGGCCGGTGGCGACCACGGTCATCACATCGCCCGCGACGAGCTGACGCCCGGCCGGTGTCACGGTCACCGCGGTAATGACGCCCGGTACCGCCGCCTGCCGGAGGATCACGCCGTACACCAGGCCCGTCGCCGGGTTCACCCGAAGCGTCACCGCTCCACCCGGTTGGAGGGCCGCGGGCGGGATGACCTGACCGTCTCGCATCACCTGCGCGGTCGGCGCGAGCATGTACGTGTGTCCGTCCTGCAGGGCGATCTGGTTGGTGCCCGCCGATGCGATCGTGCCGTTGATCTCAGCGTAGGACGCCTGAACGCTCTGCGCCGTCCCCGTTGGATCGGCCGCAACGGTCGCCGCGTCGCCCGCCTGGACCGCGCTCAACGACACGGGACCGCCAAGACCCGTCGTCGTGTTCGTCCGGGTGATCGTGGTGCCCGAGACGATCCGGTACGTGTAGACGGTGCCGTTCGACGCTTGAACGATCAGCTGGCCGGGATACGCCGAGGCGTTCACCTCTGTCACCGCGCCCGTGATCGTCTGGGCTCCCGGCGGCGCCGGCGCCTGCGGGGCCCCTTGCGGCGCCGGCGCATAGTTAAGCGCCTGGACGCTCTGTGCCGTCCCGCTTGGATCGCCGGTCACGGTGACGGCGTCACCGGGCTGAATCGTGCTAAATGCGATTGGCGCGTTGAGGCCGTTCGCGGGATTCACCCGCGTGATCGTGGTGCCGGAAACGATCTGATACGTGTAGGTGAGTCCGTTGGGCGTCTGCACGGTCAGCTGCCCCGGGTACACGGAAGCGTTCGCCTGCGTGACGGTGCCTGTGATCGTCTGGACCGCCGGCGGCGCGGGCTGCGGCGGCGCGGGAGCGGGATAAGGCGCCGGCGCCGCTTGTCCCGGCGGGTAGCTCACCGATGGCGGAACACTCACCGGCGGGGCGGCCGTCCCTTGGCTCGCGATCTGGACGGTGTACGTCGCCGCATCCCAACTCACGTTGGCCCCGAGCGCCTGGCTGATGAAGCGCAGCGGCACCATTGTCCGGCCTCCAACGAGCAACGCGGGGGTATCAAGCGGCTGCGGCTGCCCGTTCACGAACGCCTGCGACGCTCCAACGGTCAGTGCGACTCCGGTCGGGCCGTTCTGCGCGCGCACCGTTTGCGATGCCGGGTCCCAGATCACGGTCGCGCCGAGCCGCTCGAAGACGCCGCGAAGCGGCACGAGGACCCGTCCGTTGACGATCATGGGCGGCGCGTCGAGGTAGATCGGGCTGCCGTCGACCACAACTTTGACGTACGGTGCGACCGTTTGTGCCGCGGCGGCGGATGCGAGACCGGCAGCCACCACCCCGATCAGGATGGCGCTGACGAAGGCTCTCTCGAGCCGGTTAATTCGCACTGCCAACACCCCTCTTCTCCCCCAACCCCATAAGAATCCCGGCCCTTCTAAGTGTGTGAACACCCTGGGTGGATACGAGAGGCTCCGCTCAGAAGTTCGCGCCGGCGCGGCGCGGTGGTCTCCCCCGACGGTCCGTCATCAGACCGGCCCAAGACCACGCAGGCGCGGGTCAAGCACGTCCCGCATCCGGTCGCCCAACAGGTTGAACGCCAGGACCACCAGGGTGATGGCGACCCCGGGGATCGTCGGCATCCACCAGGCCTGCCACACCAGGTCCTGCGCCTGTCCGATCATCTGGCCCAGGCTGGGGGTCGGCGGCTGGATGCCGAGTCCCAGGAAGCTCAGCGCGGCCTCGAAGATGATCACCACCGGCAGATGCAGCGTGCCGAGAACCAGCACCGTCGGGAACACGTTCGGCAGCACGTGCTGCGCGAGGATGCGGACGTCGGACGCGCCCACCGCGCGCGCCGCCGCGGCAAACTCGCGCTCGCGCAGCGCCAGCACCTCGGCCCGCACGACGCGCGCATAGCCGGGCCACCCCGCGATCACCAGCACGGCCACGATCTGGGCCAGCCCCGTGCCGAGCACGGCGACCACGGCGACCGCGAGGAGCAGCGTCGGGATGGAGAGCTGCGCGTCGACGAGCCGCATCAACGCGACGTCGAGCCAGCCGCCGCGGTAGCCGGTCACCATCCCGACCGTGAGGCCGAGCAGCATCGAGAGCGGAACGACCGCCAGGGCCACCAACAGCGAGATGCGGAGGCCGACCAGCAGCCGGCTGAGGATATCGCGGCCCAACTGATCCGTACCGAGCAGGTGGATCGTGCCGCGCACAGGCGCGAGCGACGGCGGATACACCGTGAGGCTCAGATTCTGCGCGGCCGGACTGTACGGCGTCACGAACGACGCGCCGAACCCGGCCGCGAGGAGCACGGCCAGAAGCGCGGCGCCGACCGCGCCCGACGGACTGCGCAGGAGCCGGCGCAGGACCGAACGGCCCCCGGCGCTACGTCTGCTCGGCGGCGCTTCGAAGACGAGGGTCGACCCAGCCATAAACCAGATCTACGGTGAAGTTGACGGCGAGAAACACCGCCGCGCCCACGATCGCGGCGCCCTGCACGACCGGAAAGTCGCGGCCCAGCACCGCCTGAACCGCAAGGCGTCCCATGCCCGGCCAGGCGAAGATGGTTTCGACGATAATCGCGCCGCCGAGCATCTGTCCGAAGCTCAGTCCGAGCACCGTGAGGACGGGAAGCGCCGCGTTGCGCAGGGCGTGTTTGAACAACACCACGCCGCCCCGGAGACCCTTGGCCCGGCCGGTCCGGATGTAGTCTTGAGCCAGGACTTCGAGCAGGCTCGTGCGCGTGAGCCGGCTCACCTGCGCGGCGTAGAATCCGCCGAGCACAAATGCGGGCATGACGAGGTGGTCCAGGCCGCCGTGGCCGGACACGGGAAGCCAGCCCAGCTTCACGCCGAAGACGATGATGAGCAGGAGACCCACCCAGAAGCTCGGCATGCTCGTCCCGAAGAGCGCGAGGGTCATGGCCGCCGTGTCGACGCCCGACCCGCGCCGCGCGGCGGCCGCCGTGCCGAGCGCCACGCCGAGGACGATCGCCACCGCCAGGGAGGCGAGGGCCAGCTCGAACGTCGCGCCGAGGTGCTCGCCGATGAGTTCGGTCACCGGCACGCCCTGGCGGTAAGAGTAGCCGAGATCGCCGTGGGCGACCCGGGCGAGGAACCGTGCGTACTGCACGGAGAGCGGCCGGTCCAGGCCGTACGCTTGGCGGATCCGCTCCATGTCTTGCCGCGTCGCGTCCTGGGTCACGAGCAGGGAGGCGGGATCGCCGCTCGTGTGCAGCAGGACGAACACGATCGTGATCACGCCGAGCATGGCGGTCACCGAAAGCGCCAGCCGCCGGACCAGATACTCGCTCACGGCTCGCTGATCAGCGGCTCCACGACGCGTCGAACATCGTCAATTCCAGATCCGGCCTGGGCGTCCACTGCAGATCGCGGCTCATGCCGTTGGCGTTGGGCGCGCCGAACAGCGTGAGGGCGGGCGCCTGCTCCTTGTACATCAGTTGCAGGCGCTTGGAGATGTCGCGCAGCTTCGCCTCGTCGGGGGCCGCCTGCGCCGCTTCGACCAGCTGGTTGAACGGCTCGTAGCCGGGCCGCCACTGGGACCATTCGCCGGGCGAGTAGAAGGCCCGGAGCGGAATGATGCTGCTGATCCCGAAGAAATCGGTGAACCGGGTAAACCAGCCGTCCTCGGGAAGCTTTCGGGCGAGCACGGCCTTCAACTGCACGCCGATCTCGGTGATGTTCACGTGTGCGCGCACCCCGACCTGGTTCAGCTGATCGGCCACGGCCTGCACAATGTCGCGATCGCCCGGGTAGGTCCCGCTCGTCCCGCTGATGCTGAAATCGAACCCGTTCGCATACCCGGCCTCGCGCAGCAGCGCGCGGGCCTTGTTCGGATCGTACGTGAACGGCGGGATCGACGGATCACACGCGTCCATCACGTCGGTGCAGAACGTCGCCACCGGCGCGCCCACCTTGTGCATGACGCTGGCCAGGATCGCCTGGCGGTTGATCGCGTAGTTGAGGGCCTGCCGGACCCGGGGATCGGCCAACGGCTTGTCCTTTGTGATGTTGACCAAATTGTAGATGACGAAGAATACGCTGAGGCTCTTGCCGACCTCGAGTTTGGTCTTCGAGGAGATCTGGATGGGGCTGAACAATTCCGGCGGCAGGAGATTGGCCAGCTGCACCGATCCGGCAAGCAGCTCGGCCACCCGCGCCGCGTCCGTGGGGATGACGCGGATGACGACGCGGCCGATCCTCGGCCGGCCGCCCCAGTAGTCGGGATTCGCGTCCAGCTCCACGCGGTCGTCTTTCACCCAACGGACGAAGCGGTATGGACCCGTCCCCACCGGATGGCGGATGAGCGCATCGTCACCGTTTTGCTTGAGGTAGCCCGGCGGCACGATCATGCCCCAATACCCGAGGAATCGCGGCATCGCGGGCCAGGGCGCCGACGTCGCAAATCGCACCGTGTCGTCGTTCACCACCGTCACCGCTTTGATGAGCCGCAGCGCGCCGGCGCCGGGCCAGCGCGTCTTGGGATCCAGCATCCGGTCGAACGAAAACTTGACCGCCTCGGCGTTGAACGGCTCGCCGTCGTGAAACTTCACGCCTTTGCGCAGCGTGAACTCCCACGTGGTGGGGTCGACGGCCCGCCATGACAGCGCCAGGCCCGGCTTAAGGTTCAGGTTGGCGTCCCGGTGCACCAGCGTGTCGTAGATGTTGACCAGGATGGCGATCGTCGCGAGGCCGGTGCTCTTGGCCGGGTCGCCGGTGTCCAGGTCGGCGCTCTGCGCCACGACCAGGGTGCGGGGCGCCTGCGCCTGCGTGGCCGCGCCCGAGCCCACGGCGAGCACCAGCGCCGCGCCGGCGCAGAGCGCTCCGATCTTCCTCCACCTGCCGACGATCATTGCGGCACCTCCCGTCTTTTTCGTATGGCTACCAGCCCGCGGCGTAACTCTCCCGGCGAGGGTCGGCCCCGCCTTCGAGCACACCGCCGTCGCGGCGCCGGATCGCGCAGACGGCGGCGACTTGCGGCGCGACGTCGGGCAGCGCTTCGACGGTGTGGCCGCGCGCGGCGAGCCCGTCCCGGACTTCCGGGGGGACGCGGCCCTCGATGCGGACCACGCCGGGCTCGTACGGATGGGGATGAAACGACGAGGGGAAGCTGGCCGAGACGACGCGGGGCGCCTCGATCGCCGCCTGGACGTTCATCCCAAAGTCCAGGACGCCGGACACTACCTGGACCATCGCCTGAACCTGCGCGTCGCCGCCGGGGCAGCCGAAGGCCATGACGGCCTGCCCGGACGCGAGGAGCATCGCCGGGTTCGGCGTGAGCCGCGGACGCTTCCGGGGCGCCAGGGCCGAGGGGTGCCCCGGTGTGGTCCACAACTGGGCGCCCCGCGTCGAGATGATGATGCCGAGGCCGTCGACCAGCGGCGCGCTCATGCCGGGGTCGGACGGCGTCGCGCAGAAGGCGTTGCCGTCGGCGTCCATCGCGCAGACAAACGATGTATCGGGGTGCGCGGCGCCGGCGGCGGGCGCCGGAATGTAGCCGGCCGGGCCTGAACGCCCCTCATACCGCCAGGGATCTCCCGGAAGCGGAAGCTGCGGACACGCGCGCGCGGGATCGATGAGCCGCCGCCGTTCGTCCGCGTACTCGGGGTCGAGCAGCCCCGCGATGGGCACGTCGACCTGCGCCGGATCCCCAAAAAACGCCTCACGGTCGGCGCACGCGACTTTGATCGCCTCGATGAGGTAGTGCAAGTGCGCGATGCTCCCCTGCCCCAGCCTCCGGACGTCTTCGCCCTGGAGCAGGTTCAAGATTATCGGCAGGAGCGGCCCCTGCGACCACGGCCCGCAGGCATGCACCTCCAGGCCCCGGTACCACGACGAGACCGACGGCTCCGTCGCGACACGGTACGCGGCCAAGTCCTCCGCATCCAGCTCGCTGCCGGTTCGCTCGGCGTGCGCAGCGATGGCGCGGGCAATCTCGCCGTGGTAGACCTCGTCCCGGGCGGCCATGATGGCCGCCTCCCGTCCGCGCGACCGGGCGCCCTCCTCCACGTCGATCAGCCGTCCGAACAGGCTGCCGAGCTCGCGCTGCACGAGCACCTCGCCGACTTGCGGCGGACGGCCGTTGGGCAGGAAGACCCGCGCGCTCGCCGGCCATTCGCGCAGTTGCGACGCCAAGGCGGCAATCGTGCGCGCGAGGCGGCCGTAGACCGGGAACCCGTCGCACAGATCGCACGCCGGCCGCAGCACCTCGCGCAGCGTCAGACGGCCGTACCGCGCCAGCGCCGTCATCCAGGCGTCCGGCGCGGCCGGCGTCACATAGCGGGGCGCGCCGACCGGCATGTCGCCGCCGTACCGGGCAAGGTACCGCTCGAGGGTGAGCCGCCGCGGCCAGCATCCCACCCCGGCGATCGTCTCCGGCCGCGGCATTCCGGGCCGGAAGAACATGATGGGCGCGACGCCGCCGAAGTCGGTCAGGTGGCGCTCGAGCACGTTGAGCGCGATCCCGGCGGCCACACCCGCGTCCGCCGCGTTTCCGCCGAGGGTGAACATCCGCAGCCCGGCCATGGTGGCCAGATAGTGGCTGGAGCTGACGATGTGTTTCGTGGCCAAAAATTCCGGCCTGCCCTGCGTCACACCGGTGACCGGGATGGACGCCCCGGTCATGAATTCCAGCATGGCCCACCTCACCGAGGACTCGCGGCTTCGTTGGATCCGCCCGTCCACTATACGTGAGATACGATGCCCACGGCCGATCGCCTGTCGGGAGAACCGGCACACGGCGGTGCCACGCCGGGCGGCCGCCTGTAAATGGCCCATTCGGACCCCGTCGGGCACCTCAGCGACCGGCCGGCTCCGATTGTGCGGCCGTCCGGTACTTGCTCGGACGGGCCGTCCGATAGACGCCACAGCCACACGCGTCGGTGAGCTCTGCGCGGGCGACGGCTCGAAGGCTGATACGGGCGGCCACCGCGCCCAGCTCATCGTGGATCGTGTCGAGCGCACCCCACTCCTCGGGAATGACGCCGTCGACGTAGTTGACGACGTACGACCCGCTCACGAAGCACGCACCGATTTCCCGTGCGTTGCCCGCCTCCGGCGCCATACTCTGGTTGGCCGCGTCGGCGCCGAGCAACTGAAGCGCCCGCGCTTCGGCGGGGGTCTCTAGACGCGGTCCCCACGTATGTGCGGCGACGATCCGATTCGCCCGTCCGTAGACGCGCGCAGGCGCCGGCCACAGCTGGCGGGCGACAGCCTCGAGCGCGCCCATGAGGCTGGGACAGAACAACTGGGCGCCCCGGCAGAGGTGTGCAAAGCGGCCCGGGAGGGTCGAGTACGGTGTCTGGCCCAGATCAAGGACGTCGCTTGTGACGACGTAATCTCGCGGCTGGAGCGCCCGGTTGAGCGAACCGCAGGTACTGTCGGCCAGGACCTTCTTGACGCCGGCTTGAGCCAGCACCCAGAACACCTTTCGGTGCACGGAGTGATCGATAGTGTCGCGCGGCCAGCCGTGCGCGAAGACATTGAGCGCCAACCGGGGCCGGCCGTCCAGGGTGACGCTGCCGTCGAATTCGATAACCTGCCAGTTCGCCGTCGGTCCCCACGGCGTGTTGAAGGTCAGCCCGCGCTCGATGACGCGGACGCCAGGTTCGCCGAGATCGTCGGGAACCTTCAGTCCCCAGCCCGCGCTCCCCGATATGAGCGCGAAGAGAGTCTGTGGGACGCCGCCGTCCATGCGCGCACCTCCTCGCATCGATCCCCGATTTGTCTTGAGGTGACAGGTCGAATCACTACTCCCTAGAAATCCCGACTCCGATTCGAAGCCGGCCGAGGGGGACTCAGTCATGGAGCAGTTTCAATTCATTATTGACGTCAACCCCGACGCTCGGGAAGTTCAGTCCCTCAACAACCGCATCGACACCTTCAACGTGGAAGAAACACGGATATACGACTTCAAGGAACTCGCTATTTTCCTGCGAGATTCCACGAGACAGTTGATCGCCGGAGTATATGCGTTTACATGGGGAGGCTGCCTCGACATTCGATCGGTATGGGTGCGTGAGGATCTTCGCGGAGCGGGAATTGGATCGAAATTAATGGATGCCGTGGAACGGGAGGCGATCCGCAGAGGTTGCCGCATCGCCACACTCGAGACGCATAGCTTTCAGGCGCCTCGTTTTTACGAAAGGCTCGGCTATGAGGAAATCGGGGTTCTCGATGGATACCCCATCGGGCACAAGAAACATTACTTGAGGAAGCTACTGTCAACTTGAGCAGGCGCCATCACGCCAACAAAACGCAAAAGGGACGAGGGCTGCAACCCTTGTCCCTTCTACGTTGCCGCTTGGTAGCGGGGGCAGGATTTGAACCTGCGACCTTCGGGTTATGAGCCCGAAAAGACTCCCTGGCGGCCCAGTATTTTATGGCCTTTCCGAAGGCCCTAGCCGTTTGCCACTGATTTGCCAGTCCGAACGCGGCTTCGATACGGCGGCTCGCGCAGCCAATCTTCAATAACATGGCGGTCAAACCGGAGCAGCCGGCCGTTAACGTGAAGACACGGGATGGAGCCCACACGGACCCAGGCGCGAACCGTGCTCTGACCCACAGAAAGGAAGGCGGCGACATCAGCAACGGTCATTAAGCGCTCCGCGTCGGCACCGTCCATCGGCGGCCGACCGGGGCGTCGCCGGAGACCGGTAATAGACCAGCCTGATTGGTCTCGCAAGGTTGTGCGTCCGTTCGTCCGAAGCAGTGGCATTGTTTTGTGGACGTACCTCCCGGCCAGAGAATACCTGCCCGGAGGCCGAGAGTGATTGAAAACCTCTGATCGAGAACCCGCCATTCCGAGCCGTTATGCTACCGTCCAGCAGCTCGTCGATCGGGAGTATGATCTGGGCGCTTGACAATATATCACCGGAGGAGAACTTCCATTAAAGTGACACATTTGCGCCGCCGGACCCGTTCGGCTCGGCCAGCG
>DASYXS010000010.1:0-55003 GCA_035934535.1 bacterium | reverse complement strand
CCGGCGCATTCACATCGACGTGATTCCCGGAGTCGAGATCAACACGGACGTCGACGACTACGAGGTGCACATCCTCGGCTACTTCGTCGAGCACTCGCGCGCCGGGTTCCAAGCGTTTCTCGCGCGCATGCGCGCGGGGCGCGTGGAGCGGGCGCGGGCGATGGTCGAGCGGCTGCGCGAGCTTCAGGTGCCGGTCGAATGGGACCGCGTGCAGGCGATCGCGGCCGGCGCGTCGGTCGGACGGCCGCACATCGCGCGGGCGCTGCTCGAGGGACGGCGCGTCGCCACCATGCAGGAGGCATTCGAGCGGTTTCTCGGACGGCACGCCCCGGCGTACGTGCCGCGGCTCAAGGTCTCGCCGGAGGAAGCGGTGGAGGCCGTGGGGGCCGCGGGCGGCGTGCCGGTGCTGGCGCACCCCGGATGGGCGTCCAGCGGGCCCGCGATCGACCGCGTGCCTCAATTGGTGGCGCACGGCCTCGCGGGGCTCGAGGTGTACTATCCCGACCATACCGCGGAGATGACCGCGCGCTACCTCGAGGTCGCGCGGCGGCGCGGACTCGTGGCCACCGGCGGGACGGACTTTCACGGCGGCGGGCTCCCGACCCGCGTCCCGCCCGGCAGCGTGCGCGTGCCCGCGGACGTCGTGTCGGCGCTGCGCGCGCGGTGGCAGGAGGCTGCGGCGCGGCACCCGGTGCAGTAGAATTGGTGGTGGCGGCCGAGCGCCGTGCAGGAGGCTGCGAAGGCGGCCGGAGGTCCCGCGCAGACGGGGCACCCTGGGAGGATTTCGACGATGCGCTGTCCCCGATGCGGGGTGGAAAATCCGGAAGGCAAGATCGTCTGCCGGGCGTGCGGCGCCCGGCTGCGCCCGGCTGCGGCGGCGGCCGGCGCGGGCGTGCCGCGTGAATCGGAAGCCGAGCTGCGCCGCCGGGTTACCTACGATCTCACGCGGATTCTCTGGGTTGCCGGCGTGGTCATCGCGGTCGGCCTGGGACTCGGTTTCCTCGTCAAGTAGCGGCCGCCGGATGCACCCGTGAACCACTCGTCGTTTCGCCGGCTGCCGTCGATAGAACGGCTGCTTCAGAGCCTGGAGGCGGCCGGAGACCTCGGGCGGCATCCCCGCCGGCTCGTCGTCGCCTGTGCGCGGGAAGCCGTCGACCGCGCGCGCCGCCGCCTGGCCGAGATCCCCGGCACCGGCGCGGCCACCGTGGAGACGCTGGTCGTCGAGACCCGCGCCCTGCTCGCGGAGCGCGCGGCGCCGTCCCTCGCACGGGCGATCAACGCCACCGGCGTGGTGCTGCACACGAACCTCGGGCGGGCTCCGCTCCCGGACGCCGCGCGACAGGCGGTCGCCGACGCCGCCGGCTACGCCGTGCTGGAGATCGACGCGGCCACCGGAGTCCGCGGCTCCCGCCAGGCGCACATCACGGGTCTCCTGCGCGAGCTGACCGGCGCCGAGGAAGGGCTCGCCGTCAACAACAACGCGGCGGCGGTGCTGCTCGCGCTCACCGCGCTCGCCCGCGGGCGCGACGTCATCGTCTCGCGCGGCGAGCTGGTCGAGATCGGCGGCAGTTTCAGGATGCCCGACATCATGGCCGCCGGCGGCTGCCGGCTCGTCGAGGTCGGGACGACCAACAAGACCTACCTGCACGACTACGAGGGGGCGCTCACGCCGGAGACGGCGCTGCTCGTGAAGGTCCACCGGAGCAACTTCGCCCTGCGGGGATTTGTCCACGACGTCGGCCCCTCGGAGCTCGTGACCCTCGGCCGGCGCGCCGGCGTGCCGGTATTGTTCGACATGGGGAGCGGCGCGCTCGTCGATCTCGCCGCGCGCGGGCTTCCCCAGGAGCCGACCATGACCGCGGCGGTCGCCGCGGGCGTCGACGTCGTGACCGCAAGCGGCGACAAGCTGCTCGGCGGTCCGCAGGCCGGATTGATCGTGGGGCGCCGCGAGCCGCTGGCCCGCATCCGTGCCCACCCGCTGGCCCGGGCGATGCGCATCGACAAGCTGGATCTCGCGGCGCTCGAGGCCACGCTGCGTTTGTATCGCGACCCCGAGCGGGCGTGGGACGAGGTGCCGGTGCTCCGCCTGCTGGCCCGCCGGCCCGCCGCGCTCGAAACCGCGGCGCGCGATCTCGCCGCGCGCGTCGCGGAGGCGCTCGGAAGCGCCGCCGACATTGACGTCGTGGAGACCGTGTCCGAAGCCGGCGGCGGCGCGCTGCCCGGGGCCGATCTCGTCTCGTGGGCCGTCGCGCTGCGGCCGAGGGCCGGCGGGCCCGAGGTGTGGGACCGCCGCTTGCGCCGTCACCGTCCGCCGGTGTTTGCCCGGATCGCCGGCGAGCGCCTGCTGCTCGACGTGCGAACGCTCGAGGCCGCCGACACCGATCCGTTGATCGCGGCGCTGCAGGCCGCCGCACACTCTCCCGCGCCGCCGCCCGTCTGACCGGCCGATGACCGCCGGAGGGCCGGCCGGCGCGCGCCGGCCCCGCACGCCGCCGAACGGTGCGCACCGAACGGCCGCGGCGCCCGCCGGCCGGCCCTCACCGGGCGCCTCTGGTCCCGCACCGGACGGCGGGGTCATCGGGACCGCGGGGCACATCGACCACGGCAAGAGCGCGCTCGTCACGGCGCTCACCGGCATCGACCCCGACCGCCTCGAAGAAGAGAAGCGCCGCGGCATGACGATCGATCTCGGTTTCGCCCACCTCGATCTGCCGGGCGGCCGCCGGGTCGGCTTCGTGGACGTCCCCGGCCACGAGCGGCTCGTCAAGAATATGCTCGCCGGCGCGGCCGGCCTCGACCTCGTGCTCCTCGTGATCGCCGCCGACGAAGGCGTCATGCCGCAGACTCGGGAGCACCTCGACATCCTGCGATTCCTCCGCGTCCGCCGCGGTCTCGTGGTCCTCAACAAGATGGATCTGGCGACGGACCCGGACTGGCTGGCGCTCGTGGAAGACGACCTCCGCGCGCTGTGCGCCGGGACGTTTCTCGAGGACGCGCCGGTGCTTCGGGTCTCCGCGCGGACCGGGGCGGGCCTGCCCGAGCTCGTCGCCGCGATCGGCCGCGCGCTCGAGGAGGCGCCGCGGCGCGATCTCGACGCCCCGGCGCGGCTGCCGGTGGACCGCAGCTTTACGATGGAGGGATTTGGAACGGTCGTTACCGGCACGCTGTGGAGCGGACGGGTCCGCACCGGCGACGTGCTGGAGCTGCTGCCCGCGCGGCGTGAGGTGCGCGTTCGCGGGCTGCAGAGCCACGGCGCCGCCGTCGGGGAGGCCGCGGCGGGACAGCGGGTCGCGCTCAATCTGGCCGGGGTCGGCAAGGACGAGGTGGGGCGGGGCGACGTGCTCGCCACGCCCGGCACGATCGAACCGGCGCGTGTGATCGACGCGCGCATCCGGCTGCTGCGGCACGCGCCGCCGCTGCGGGATCGCGGCCGGATCCGGGTGTACCTCGCGGCCGACGAGGTCATCGGGCGCGTTCGGCTGCCCGACCGCGAGCACCTCGCGCCGGGGGAGTCCGCCGTCGCGCAGCTGGTGCTCGAGCGGCCGGCGGTGGCGGTGCGCGGTGATCCGTTCGTGCTGCGGCGGTTCTCGCCGATGACGACCATCGGCGGAGGCGAAGTGATCGCCGCGCCGGCCGGGCTGCGCCGCCGGGGAGCGGCGGCGGCCGCGGAGATCGAAGCCCTCGAGACCTCCGGACTCGACGGGCGGGTCCTCGGCGCGATCCGCGCCGCCGGCACGGCCGGCACGTCGCTTGACGCGCTCGCCCCGCTGCTGGGCGAGGGCCGCGACCGCGTCGCGGGCGAGGCCGCGACGCTCACGTCCGGCGGACAGGTGCTCGCGGTTCGGGGCCGGCTGTTCGCGGCGGCGGCCGCCGCCGGCGTGCGGGACGCGATTCTACGCGCGCTGGCCGCCGGCCACGAGGAAGCGCCGTGGCGCAGCGGTGTGCCGCGCGAAGAGTTGAAGGCCCGCGCGTTCGCGGGGGGCGACGACCGGCTGTACGGGTATGTCTTCGACGCGCTGGCGGAGACGGGCGAAGTGGAAGTGGCGGGCGGCCACGTCCGCGCACGCGGCTTCGTCCCGCGCCGGACCGCGGCGGACGAGGCGGCGGCGCGCGCGATCGAGGACGCCTACCGTGAAGGCCGCTACGCGCCGCCGGACCGGGCCGACGTACTCGCCAAGACGGCGGACCGCGGCGCCGCGGAACGGATGTTCGTGGCGCTGCTGGACGAGGGCGCGCTGGTCGACGCGGGCGCCGGCGTAGTGTTCCACCGCGACGCGCTCGCCGACGTGGAGGCGCGTGTGCGCGCCCACCTCGAGCGCCACGGCGAGATCACCGTCGCGTCGCTGCGCGACCTGCTCGGCAGCAGCCGGAAGTTTACGCTCGTGCTTCTGGAATACTTCGACGCGCGCCGCGTGACCCGGCGCGTGGGCGACAAACGCGTGCTGGCGCGGGTCACCCCGATGTAAAAGCGAGGCAGGGAGCAGCGTTCGCTCCCCACCTCGAGCCGTTGCGGCCGCGCGATCGGACGATCGCGCGCATGACTCCCCGGCTAGAGCCTGTCGCGCGTCACCGTTGTGCTGCTGCTCGTGCCGCCGCGGGAGATCGCGACGATCGCGACGATGATGATCAGCACGATGATCAGTCCGACGATCACCGCGGCCGTCGTGCTCATGCCGAGAATCGACCCGCCCGGGGCAGAGGGCTGCGCGGGCTGGGACGGCTGCGCGGGCTGGGACGGCTGCGCAGGCTGGGACGGCTGCGCGGGTTGGGGCTGCGACGGATAAGAAGGCGGCGTGGGCGGCGGCGAGGTTTGCGCCAGCGCCGCGGTGCTGGCGAGCGTCAACAGGACAATCGCAGCCAACAGCACCCGGCTGGCGGCACGCGGAGACACAGAAATCCTGCCCATGAATTGTAGCCTCCTTTGAAGGGACCTGCTCCGCCCGGAAACCGGTCAGTACATTTTTCCACCGGGCCGCGGAGCCGTAACCGCGCGCGAGGCTATTGGAACGCCGGTGTCACGGTCGGGGGAACGATCTCAATCCACTGGGGGCCGCGGTTCATGGCGATCTCGGCGCCGGTCCGGTCGGTGAACACGAGCCGCGCTCCGCGCGACGCTTTCTGCCAGGTCGCCGGCGTCACGGTGCCGTCTTCGACGACCCAGGCCGGGCCCGAACCGACGTCGTCATACGTCCACGTGTCTTCGTGAATGTGCGTCCGCCCCTCGACGCGCGGCACGACCATGATCGAGATCGCCGACGCGCGCAGCACGGTCCCGGTCCCGGCGTCGAGGTCGGGCGCGCCGGCGAGTTCGCGGGCGTAGTCGTTGGTGCCCGGCCGGTACAGCCACCGCACGCGGTACAGCGGGTCCGAGAAGTCGATGGTCACGATTTGCGAGGCCGGCCGCTGCGACGGCGGCGCGCCGTCCTTCCAGGCCGGATGGGCGACGGCCGCCCACTCGCCCCAGCCGTGCTCGTCGGTGACGTCCCGCAGCGCGACAGTGGATGTGAACATTGTGTGCTCGTAGGAAATGCCGGGGCGGGGAATCCTCCGATACGCCCGCGGAAACCGGAACTCGTCGAGGTTGGTGACGCGCAGCGCCGGGATCAGGTCGAGCGCGTCTTCGTTGCCGCCGACGTGGGCGAGGGCCGCGCCGGTCTCCATGACGTAATTCAGGAACTGCGTGCGGATCGAGCGGACTGGTCCGACCCGGGCGATGTCGTCGGCGCCGAAGACCGCGAGGTATCGTGTGATCGGACCCTCGGTCAGGGACTCGTATACGCGGGCGGCGCGCGACAGGCCCCACTGCGGGCGGGCTTCCGGATGGTTCTCGACGATGACGGCGATCGGCCGCTGCATCGCCGCCGCGCGGGGCACGGGCAGCCCGTCGAGCGGACTCTCGACGGTGGCCGGCGGGGCCGTGGAGGACGCCGGCGGCACATTGGAGGACGGCCGCGGCGAGCAGCCGCCGAGGGCGAGGACGCCGGCCAGGGCCGACGCCGCAACGATGGCCATCGATCGAGAACAGTCGGTCATCGGGAACCTGTTCGCCTGACGCTCGCGGTCGGATCGAGGATGCGCGCGGACGCCGTTCGCCGCCGCCCGAGCATAACATGGCGGAAAAGGGGCACACAAGACCGGATCGAAAGGTACGCGGTCGTGGAGGGGCATGAGTCCTGGTGGGCTTCGCGGTCTTCAAAATCGCCGACGAACCGAAAGGCTCGTGGTGGGTTCGATTCCCACACCCCTCCGCCACCTGATCGCGGCGAGGCGCGCGGCAGCGGATGAAGCGTGTCGTCGTCGCGATCCTCGACGGGTTGCGGCGGGATCTGGTGACCGCGGACTACACTCCCGCGATCGCGGTGTTCCGCGCGCGCGCGGAAGACTTCGCGGCGCACCGCTCGGTCTTTCCGTCCGCCACCCGCGTCGTCTCAGCCAGCGTCGCCACGGGATGCCTTCCGGCCCGGCACGGTCTTCAGGGCAACTCGGTCGCGCTGCTTGAAGACGGCGGGTTCGTGCGGCACGATGCCGGCGGACCGGACTTCCTCCAGCACAAGCGCGTGGTGACGGGTACCGCGCTCGCGGTGCCGACGCTGACGGAACGTCTCGAGAGGGACGGCGGCGCGATCACGTTCAGCAATGCGTCGCCCGGCGCCGCGTACGCGCACGACCCGGATGGCCGCGGATTCTTGTACAACCGGGCCGGGTCGTACGGTCCCGGGCGTGTCCGCGTCCCGGCCGGCGACGAACTTCGAGTGACCGGCGACCTTGCCGGCGATAGGGCGATGACCGAACGCTTCATCGCCGAGGTTCTCGTCGAGCGGCGCCCGGCGCTGGCCGTGCTGTGGTTGCACGAACCGGATCACATTCAACACGCGGTGCCGCTTGGCTCACCGGCCCACCTCGCGGCGCTCCGGCAGGCCGATGCCCATGTCGGGCTGGTTGCGGCGGCCGTCGATCGCCTCCGTGACGCCGGCGACGACGTTCTGTTCATCCTCGGCTCGGACCACGGCCACCAGACCGTCGTTGGGGTCGTGGACGTCGAGGCGGAGTTGATCGCGGCGGGTCTCAAGGCCGGACCGTCGTCGGGAGACGTCGTGGCGGTCTCGAGCGGCACGTCCGCGCTCGTCTATGTTCATCCCGATCACCCCGCGCGGCTGCGGGCGCTCGGCGAGTTCCTCGCGGAGTGCGCGTGGGTCGGGCACGTGTTCCCTCCCGACCGGCTCTCCGAGGTCGGCCAGGCGGCGCGGGAAGGGCTGGCCTTTGCCGTCTCGATGCGGGCGGAAGAGGGCCCCAACCGGTACGGCGTGCCCGGACTGAGTCTCGAAGCGCTCCCGGGCGAGGGCAAGCCGGATCATCTCGGTTTCGGCCAGCACGGCGGTCTCGCCGCGTACGAACAGGCGCCGTTCTTGATGGTTGACGGCGCCGGCTTTGACGCCGGTGTCAGATGCCTCGAGGCGACCTCGGTGATCGACATCGCACCGACGGTTCTCCGCCACCTCGGTCTGCCGGTCGAGGGGATCGACGGGCGCGCGCTCCAGCACGACGCGCGCCGCCCGCCGGGTGAACGCTAGGTCCGGCGCCCGCGGCGACTCTTCAACCCGGCAGGGGAACGGCGGCGCCGCGCGCGGGAACTCGCTTCTGCGCGCGGACGCGATGCGAATCTAGCGCACCTCCGCGATCAGAGCGGGGGCGGCCGTCCGACGGCGGACCGCCCCGCTCACCTCGTCATCCTTGGTTCGCCCGGCGGGCCTCGATGCTGGCCAGATACTCCTGGTTGCGCCGCCGGGTCGCGTCCGCGTCGGGCGCCGCGGTCATCGCATCGACCCATGCGATGCCGGCGGTGTCCTCGTGATAGGTCAAGTCCACCCGTTCCCCGAGGCGCCGCTTCGGCGTCGTCGGCAGCATCTTCAGCCGGAACTCTTTGCCGGACGCTTCTTCGAGGTGGAACACCAGGTACTTCATGCCGTCGTATGTGGCGAACTGCGGCTCGTCCGCGATGCGGCCGACGAGCTGCACAGGCCGGTGACCGGATCGCGCGCGCAGCTTCTCGAACAATCCCATGACAGATGCCCCTCCCTGTGATCCGCGGGCGACAGAGGTGGTACGGCCCGCGGCCGGTGTGTGGACCGAGTTACCGGTTGCCGGGCGTCCCGTCCGGCGGAGGGAGGGAGATGCGCGTGATGTGGGACCGGAACAGTATGTCGCGGGGAACGGTCGTGGGGTCGTCCGCCCCGCGCCACCGCGCGGCCGGGCGAGCCGGCGGGGGCGGCGTCGTGGCCGCCGTGCCCGGGACGGTCACGTCCGTTCGTGCAAGGTCGTCCGTGAGCCAGTTGAGAACGGGGACGCGGTGCGACAACGCTCGGAAAACCCCGGCGCCCGCGGCGGCGGATACGGCGCCGGAAAGCGCGCACAACACCGCCGCGGCGAGCATACCCGCCACAATAGGCCGAGGCCACACGATCACTCGGTTCATGTGAAGACGCTCATCCTCTCGTACGGACGCGGCGTGCGAAGCGTTCCGGCCGGCCTGCCGGCGCCGTCGCCGGGCGAAAGGAGTCACGCAACGCCGGGCAAAGGAGTGCCGCATGGATAGTTCCGGCCGCCATGAAATCACAGCGGGGCCCCTCGACGGGGTGCGGATCGTCGACGCGTCGCGCATTTTGGCAGGCCCGTTCTGCACCATGCTCCTCGGCGATCTCGGCGCGGACGTCGTCAAGGTCGAACGCCCGGACGCGGGCGACGAGACGCGCGCGTGGGGGCCGCCGTTTGTCGAGCAGACGGGCGGGGCGTCTGCGCGGGATGCGACGTATTACCTCTCCGTGAACCGCAACAAGCGGAGCCTGACTCTGAACCTCGGCACGGACGCGGGCCGCGCGGTGCTGGCCCGCCTCGTGCGCCGCGCCGACGTCTTCGTGGAGAACTTCCGGCCGGGCACGCAGGCCGCGCTGGGCGCCGATTGGGACACGCTGTCGCACCTCAACTCCCGGCTCATTTACTGTTCCATCTCGGGCTTCGGTCCCGTGGGGCCGGACGCGAAGAAGCTCGGTTACGATCTCTTAATGCAGGGGGCCACGGGCCTGATGTCCACGACCGGTGAGCCCGGCGGGGAACCGGTGCGCGTCGGCGTCGCCGTCGTCGACCTCGCCACCGGATCGACCGCGGCGGGAGCCGTGCTCGCGGCGTTGTTCGCGCGCGAGCGCAGCGGACGCGGGCAGCGGATCGATGCCTCGCTGCTCGGTACCGGGGTGGCGTGGATGACCTACGCGGCGCAGAGCTTCTTCGCCACGGGCCGTCAGCCGCGTCCCTCGGGCTCCGGCCATCCCAACCTCGTGCCGTACCAAGGGTTTCAGGGATCGGACGGGCGCTGGTTCCTCGTCGCGGTCGGGACCGACGAGCAGTGGAGGCGGTTCTGCCGGGCGCTCGACCTGCCGCACGCGGCGGATGCGCGGCTCGCGACCAACGCGGGCCGGGTGGCGCACCGGCAGGAGTTGATCGCCGAACTCATCCGGCGGTTCGCCGAGGCTCCCGCCGCGGCGTGGATCGAGCGCCTCGAGCCGGCCGGCGTGCCGGCGGGCCCGGTGCGCGGGTTGGCCGAGGTCTTCTCGGATCCCCAGGTCGGCGCGCTCGGCCTCGACGCGATGCTGCCGCATCCCGCGTACGGGCCGCTCCGCACCGTGGGCACGGCGTTTCGGTTTTCCGAGACGCCGGCCTCGCTGCGCCTCGCGCCGCCGCTCGTCGGCCAGCACACCGGCGAGGTGCTGGCGGAACTCGGCTACGACGCCGCCGAGATCGGGCGCCTGCGCGCCGCGGGCGTAGTGTAGCCCCGTCTCGCGCGGGACCTCCGGCCGCTGCGCGGCCTCCTGCCTAGAATCCCTGGGTCGTGACCTTGGCGGGCGTGATGCGGATCGTGACGCGCTTCTCGGGCGCGTCGCCGCCGGGATAGGGGTACGGCCTTCCGTTGTACCGCTGCGAGAGGCGGTCGATGTCGCGGGCGCCGTTCTTCTCGTCGAAGGCCGTGACCTTGCCGCAGATCTGCACGTACTGATAAGGATTCTCGCGGTCGACGACGGCCAGCGCCACCTCCGGATGCCTGCGCATGTTGCGCAGCTTCGCGCGGCCTTTGGACGAGTTGAGGACGATCTGACCGTCCTCGTACACAAACCACATCGGGGTGGCCTGCAGCCCGCCGTTCGAGCGGGTCGCCAGCACCGCGAAGTTGGGCTTCTCGAGAAACTTGCGAACCGGCTCCGTGACCTGCGTTGTCACCGGACATCACCTCTCATCTTTTTCGCGGATGAACCTTGCGCACGTCTTCTGCGGTTTGCCCGCCCGGCTCTTCTTTACCGCACCGCCGGCACAATTTCGCCTTGGCCGACTCGCAGCGGCACGCCGTTCATCAGTTCGTGACCCGCGCCGGATATTTTTGTCCCGTCTGCTCCCCCGCCCGGCGGCTGCGCCCGGCACCAACCAGGTGAGCCAGACCTCACGTACACGGGAGGGGATTGACACGAACGTCAGGGCCCTTCTACAATGGCGCGGCATGGGAAAATTCTTTCAAATCGGCGAAGTGTGTCAGGCCACCGGTTTGACACCTCGGACCCTTCATTATTATGACGAGATCGGCCTCCTCGTCCCCAGCGAACGACTGGCGGGCGGGCAGCGGTTGTACACCGCGGCCGACCTCGAGCGCATCGACCGGATTAAGGAGCTCAAACGGCTGCTCGGCCTGTCGCTGAGCGAAATCAAGCGGCTCCTCGACGCCGACGACGCGCGGACGCGGCACCTCGCCGCAGCGCAGAAAGCGACCGACGAGCCGGCGCGGCGCGCCGCGCTCGAGCAGGCGCTCGGCGTGACCGAGGCTCAATGGCGGTCCGTGCAAGAGAAGATCGAGCAGTTGGCGCAGTTTGGACGGAAGCTCGAACGGCACGTTCGTGACCTGCGGCGCCTCTTGAAGTCCTCTCGGGGCGGTGGCGAGGTATCGCCGAACGGGAATCGCGCTCCGCGTGGGGGGAGGCCGTCCAAGGCGGCGTCTGCGATGCCGGCCGACCCTGGGCCTGCGGCGCGAGCCAAAAGCGCGCCGGCGATGATGAAATTGAAGCAGACGGCAGGAGGCGAACGGTGAAACGAACGGTTTGGATCTGGGTGACCGTCGCGGCGATCGTGCTGGCGGCGGGCCTGATGGTCGGCCGCGGCGCGACGCCGAGGACCGGCGCCCCAGCGTCGCAGACGGGGAACCGGCGGCCCACGCCCGTCGTGGTGACCGGCTACCCGCAGCACGTGTCGCTGGCGCGGACGCTGCAGCTGACGGCGAGCATCACGTCTCTCAAGCAGTCGGTGATCTTTCCGAAGACATCCGGGTACCTTCTGGCCGTGACGGTGCGTCCGGGTGATCCTGTCCGGCCGGGGCAGGTGCTGGCGGAGATCGACCACGCGCAGCTCGACGCCCAGGTCGCGCAGGCGCAGGCCTCGCTGACCGCGGCCGAAAACGCGGTGCAGACGGCTCAGGCGCAGGTGGCCGCCGCACGGGCGCAGCGGGTCAACGCAGAGGCGGGAGTCGCGAGCGCGCGCGCCGCGGTCGTCAAGGCGCAGGCCCAATTGGCGGACATGCAGGCGACCTACAACCGGTCGGCGGAACTGGCCAAGCAGGGTGCGATCGCGCAGCAGAACCTCGACGACGCCAGGGCGCAGGTCGTCTCCGCGCAGGCCACTGTCGATGCCGCGCGCGCGCAGGTCGGGCAGGCTCAGGCGCAGGTCGACGCGGCCCGCGAGCAGGAAGCCGCGGCCGCCTCGCAGGTCAGGACGCAGCAGGCGCTCGCGGGCAACGCGGCCGCCGCGCTCGAGAACGCGCGCGTCCAGCTGCGGTACGCCACGATTACCGCGCCGTACGCCGGCGTGGTGGTCAGCCGGCAGCTCGACCCCGGTTCCTACGTGACCCCGGGGACCTCGACTTCGATCGTGACCATCGCAGACCTGGACCACCTCGACGTCGTCTTGAACGTCGGATCGCCGGACCTGCCGATGATCCACACGGGAGGTCCCGTCCGCGTCCTCATCGACGCCTATCCCGGCCGCGTGTTCAGCGGCGCCGTCAATCGGATCGCGGGCGGCGTCGACCCCACGACCCGCACGGTCCAGGTGGAGGTCGACATCGCGAACCCGCAGCATCTCCTGCGGCCGGGGATGTACGCGACGGCGCAGCTGTCGGCCGGCGCGCGGATGGCGTTCGTCGTGCCGCTGTCCGCGGTGCAGACGCTCGGCACTCAGCACTACGTCTGGCTCGTCGAGAACGGCAAGGCCGCCCAGCACTACGTCGACGTGGGGCAGGCCACCGGGGAGGACGTCGAAATCACCGGCGGGCTGCGGCCCGGCGACACGGTCATCTTCCGCGGCGCCGATCTCGTCAGGCAGGGACAGCCGGTTCGTTCGGCGCCCGCGGGCACGCCTTGACGGCGGCTGGCGAGACGGGAGGCGTGCCTTGTTCCTGACCCGCGGCGCCACGAAGAACCCGATCGCGGTCTTCATGGCCTGCATCGCGGTCGTGGTGCTGAGCGTGATCGCTCTCCAGCGCCTGCCGCGCGACCTGTTCCCGAAGATCACAATCCCGGTCATTGTGGTCTCCGCGCAGTACAGCGGCGCGAGCCCGGAGACGATGGAGCGGACCGTGACGTATCCGCTGGAGCAGGCCGTGACGCGCGTCGCGGGGGTGCAGCAAATCCTCTCGACGACGCGCACCGGCACCACCAGCATCCAGGTCTGGTTCAACTGGGGCACGGACCTCAACATCGCCGAGGTCGAGGTCATCCAGAACGTACAGCGGGTGATGCGCAGCCTGCCGACGGGCGTGACGCAGCCGTTCGTGCTCAAGTTCGACATCTCCAATATCCCGGTGGCCCAGGTGGTCGTCGGCGGGGGCGGCCTCGACGCCCGGCAGCTCTACGACCTCGGGTACAACACGATCGAGCCGCAGCTGGAGCGTATTCCCGGCGTGTCGCAGGCGTTCGTGAACGGCGGCCTCGTCCGCCAGTTCAACGTGGGCGTCGATCCGAACAAGCTGGTGGCGACGGGGCTGACGCTGCAGAACGTGATTACGGGCATCAGCAAGTACAACGCCCTGATCCCGTCCGGCGACCTCAGAAACAGGCGGATCGACTATCAGCTCAACGTCCCGAGCCTGCTGCAGAGCGTGCCGGCGATCCAGAAAGTCATCCTGGCGACGCACAATGGGATCCCGATCCACGTCGCGGACGTCGCGCAGGTCCAGGATGCCGCGGCCGACCAGACGCAGATCGTGCGGATCAACGGCAAGCCGGGCGTGCTCATGTTCGTGGCGCGCGAACCGGACGCCAACGCGATCCAGGTGGTGGACGCGCTGCGGCAGGCGCTCCCGCGTCTCACCGGCATTCCGAAGGACGTGACGCTTCAGATCGGCTTCGACCAGTCCCAGTACATTCGGGCGGCGATCGCAACGCTCCAACGCGAGGCCGTCATCGGCGCCGTACTCATCTTCCTCGTGGTCTTAGTGTTCCTGCGCAGCCTCTGGAGCCTGGTAATCATCGGCTTGGGCGTCCCGTTGTCGGTCTCGGCCGCGTTGCTGCTCCTGTACTTCACAGGCCAGGGCCTCAACATCTTCACGCTCGGCGGGCTGACGCTGGCGATGGGGCGGTTGGTCGACGACGCCATCGTCGTCCGAGAAAACATCACCCGGCACCTCTCCGTGCCGGGGACGCCGGTGCTGCAGGCGGTGCTGGAGGCGACCCAGGAAGTCGGCCTCCCGGTGCTGGCGTCTACGGCCTCGACGATCGCGGTCTTCTTCCCGATCGTCTTCCTGAGCGGCATCTCACAACGCCTATTTGTGCCGATGGCGCTTACGATCGTCTTTGCGCTCGGCGCGTCCTACGTGGTGTCGATGACGATCGACCCGGTGCTGAGCCTCAAATTCCTCCGCGCGAGCCAGGGGACCGGGGTCGAAGGACACGGCCCTATCGCGCGTTTCGTCCGCGGGAGCGAGGGTCTCATGGACGGCCTCGACGAACGCTACCAGCGGACGCTCCGGTGGACGCTTCGGCACGCCTCCGCCGTCGTGGCCGGGATCGCGCTGATCTTCGTGATCTCGATCTTCGCCGCCCGCGGGATCGGCACCGAGTTCTTCCCCGATACGGACGAAAGCCAGTTCTCGGTCGCGGTACAGGTGCCGCAGGGAACCGCGGTCCAGATGGCGTCGGACGTTGTCGAGCAGGTGGCCAACGTTGTCCGCAAGGTGATCCCGGCCAAAGACACCCTGGCGGTGTACACGAATACCGGCGTCAACAGCGGCGGCTTCGGGTCGAACGCCGGCCCGAACTACGGCGAGGTCGAGGTCCGCCTGGTGCCGCCGACGATGCGGCACCGCTCGTCGACGGAGTGGTCGAACGCGGTCCGCGCGGCGCTCAACGGCAAATTCCCCGGCGTGTTGATGTTCGTCAACGTCGGCGGGCTCGAGCACCGGATTGTCAACGTCGGGGCGGCGGCGCCGATCGACATCCAGCTTATCGGCTACAACCAGCAGGTCGGCGCGCAGTTCGCCCAGCAGGTGGCCGCGATGGTGTCGGGCATCGAGGGCACCGCCGACGTCCAGATCACGCCGCGGGGACAATATCCGAACTTCAACGTCAACGTGGATCAGGAAAAGGCCGCGCAGCTCGGCGTGTCGTCCACCGACATCGCCAACGCGGTCAACACCGCGATGGCCGGCAACGTGGCGACGGCGAGTCAGTTCATCGACCCGGTCACGGGCAACGAATACAACATCGTCGTGAGGCTGCAGGACGCGTACCGGACGCATCCGGAGGATCTCGGCAGCGTCCCCCTCAACGTGCTCGCCGATCCGCCGGCCGGCGCCACCACGCCCGCGGGCACGGCGGCTCCCATCGTCCCGATTCTGCTTCGGGACGTCGCGCGGATCACGCTCGGCAGCCAGCCGCTCCAGATCGGCCGGAAGAACGAACAGCGGGTCATCGACGTGACGGCCAACGTCATCAACCGTCCGCTGGGCGCGGTCTCGCAGGATATCGCGAAGGAACTGGATCGGATGTCGTTCCCCGAGGGCTTCACTTACCATATGGCGGGGCAGACCGAGCAGCAGCAGGGCGCGTTCTCGAGCCTCGGGTTCGCGCTGGTCCTGGCGCTCATGCTCGTGTACATGATCATGGCCAGCCAGTTCAAGTCCCTCGTCGACCCCTTCGTCATCATGTTCGCGGTCCCGATGGGGTTCATCGGCGTGATCTGGATGCTGCTGCTGACGCATACTACGCTCTCGATCATCTCGTTCATGGGCGTCATCACGATGATCGGGGTGGTGGTCAGCAACGGCATCCTGCTGGTGGACTACTCCAACAAGATGCAGGAGCGGGGGATGTCCGCGCCCGACGCGGTGTTGCGGGCGGGCCGGATCCGGCTTCGCCCCATCCTGATGACCGCGATCGCGACGATCATCGCGATGATCCCGATGGCAACCGGCCTCGGCGAAGGCAGCGAGACCAACATACCGCTGGCCCGCGCGGTGATCGGCGGCCTCACGGTCAGCACGGGCCTCACGCTGCTGCTGATTCCGGTCCTGTACGTGTTCTTCGAGCGCCTGCTGCCCCGGCGCCGGCGCACCGAGGCCTAGCGGCGCCGCGGCGGGTGTCGGCGAGCCCCCTGTCTGGCGCAGGACCCGAGCGGTCGCCGGCCGCGCGCGGCGAGCTCCGCATCGAAGGTCTGAGCGTCGGGCTCGAGCGGCCGGGCGGGCTGCTCCGGGTGCTCGAGGACGTATCCCTCGTCGTCCCGGCCGGCCGCACGGCCGCCCTCGTCGGGGCCTCCGGGGCCGGTAAGTCCATGACCGCGTACGCGGTGCTGCGCCTGTTCCCGGTGCCGGCCCGCGTGACCGCGGGACGCATTCTCCTCGACGGCGCGGATCTGACCGCCATGTCGGAGCGGCAGCTGACCGCGGTGCGCGGCCGCCGGGTCGCCATGATCTTTCAGGAGCCCGGCGCGGCCCTCGATCCGCTCATGACCGCCGGCGACCAAGTCATGGAAGGGATCGTCGCCCACCTGGGCCGCCGCGGAGCCCGCGACCGGGCCGTCGACGCGCTGACCCGGGTCGGGTTGGACGGGACGTTTTTCCGCCGGTATCCGCACGAGCTGTCGGGCGGCCAGCGCCAGCGGGTGCTGATCGCCGGGGCGATCGCCCCCGGCCCGGATCTCCTGATCGCCGACGAGCCAACCGCGGCGCTCGACGTGACGGTGCAGGCCCAGATTCTCGACCTGCTCGGCCGCCTGCAGCGGGACCTCGGGATGGCGCTGCTCCTCATCACCCACGATCTCGGCGTCGTCGCGCAGACGGCCGATCTGGTCCACGTCATGCGCGGGGGCCGCATCGTCGAATCGGCCGAGACGCACGCGCTGTTTGCGTCCCCCCAGCACCCCTATACCCAGGCGATCGTCACCCAGGCGCGCCGCCTCGGCCGCTGGGCGGAGTGACAGTTCCGTGACGCCCCTAGCCCCCCGCAGGGGCGGGACTAGGCGGCGGGACGCTTTGGCTCACGCCCTAGGCCTGCGCCGGCGTCGCAGGAGGAGTCCCCGGGGGCCAGAGCGAACCCGGGCCAACCACGCAGTCAGTATGGCGAACCCAATCCTGCACGCCATCGTAAAGCGTTATCAGATGGCGTGCCCGGGTGAGTCGCCGGGCTTCCGCACGCGATCGGTCGAGTGGATAAAGTGCGCACAGGGGGTGTGGGAATGGCGAAACGCGCAGTGAAGCAATCCGCTCGGACACTGACCCGCCGTGGACTCCTAACGGCGGCCGGCGCCGGAATTGCCGGAGCGGCGGCAACGCGGCTGGTGGCGCCGTGGAAGGCGGGTGCCGCGCCGGCCCAGATCCGTGGGTCGTCGCTTCGCATCCTGGTGTGGAGCCACTTCATTCCGGCGTACGACACCGCGTTCGACAAGTACGCCAACGACTGGGGCGTCGAAAACGCGGTCACCGTCCGCGTGGACCACATCCCGATCGACCAGCTGCCCGCCCGGCTCGCCTCCGAACTGGCCGCGGGCGCCGGGCACGATATCGTCCAGCATCATACACGGATTCTTGTATCTCAGTACCATCAGCAGCTGGTGCAGTTGAGCGACCTCGCGGACAAGATCGGCAAGGCCAACGGCGGCTGGATCCCGATGGCCGACCAGATCGCCCGGGTCAACGGTACCTGGTACCTGCTGCCGGAATTCTACATCGCGCAGCCGATGCTGTGGCGAACCGACTTGTTCAAGCAGTTTGGGCTTAAGGAGCCGAGCACGTGGGAGAACGCTCGGATCGCCGGGCGCGTCGGCAAGAGCAAGACCCCGAAGCATGACACCGGCGTTCAGATCTCGCACTGCAACGATTCCGACCACGACTGGCGCGCGATCTTCTACGCCTTCGGCGTCAAGGAAACCGATCCCTCAGGCAAGGAGATCGCCTGGGATTCCAAGGAACTGCGCGTAGCGATGCGTTTCGGCAAGGCGCTCTACGACGAGTGCATGACCCCGCAAGTGCTGTCGTGGGACAACGTTTCCGACAACCGGTATCTCGGGTCCGGTGTGGCGATCTGGATCCACGACGCGATCTCGGCGTTCCGGTCGATCCAGAACGTCAACCCGGACCTCTACAAGAAGATCCAGGTGGCCGGGCCGTGGATCGAGCCGAAAGGCAGCGTCGGCCGGCCGACGCCGGTCGTCGACCCGGTCGCGATGGGCATCTGGAAGTTCTCGAAGAACCAGGCCGCGGCCAAGGCGTTCCTCGAAAAGTACATCGCGGACGTCAAGTTCAGCGCCACTGAGAGCAAAGGCTACAACATGCCGATGCTCAACAAGTGGTACACGAAGCCGATGGTCGTGTTGGGCAGCGACCCGACGGTCACCTACTTGCAGGACATGGGCAAGTACGCGCTCATCGGTGGTTATCCCGGGCCTTACACCGCGGCCGTGGCCGAAGTGTTTGCGACGTTTGTCGTTCCCGACATGATGACCCGCTACGTCCAGAGCAACGATTTGGAAGGGTCGATCAAGTGGGGTATGGGTCAGATCAAGAGCATCTACGCGAAGTACAAGTAGCCTGACACCGGTTGCCGGGAGGGCGGGTTCGCACCGCCCTCCCGGTGCGGCCGACCTGCCGCCGGGATAGGTAGAAGACAATGCCGGATGCCGAAGCGATTATCACCCGCCCGGCCGTGGTGCGCCGTCGCGCCTTTACGGCCGAAAGGCTGCGGTTCGGGTACTCGCTGCTCGCCCCGGCCGTCATCTATATGGCGGTGCTGGTCGGCGTCCCGTTCTTCTTCTCCCTGTATCTGGCGTTGAGCGATGCGACGGTCGGCAGCACGTCCGCCAACTACGTCGGCCTCGCGAACTTTGTCGCGGTATTGTCGGACGCGACGATCCGGCAGGCGCTGCGCAACACCATTGTCTTCACCGTGGTCGCCGGTATCATCAAGGGTATCCTGGGAACGCTGCTCGCGTTTCTGCTCATCCAAGAGGTGAGCGGAAAGAGACTCATCCGGTCGCTCGTCGTGATCCCGTGGACGCTGCCGGTGGCGATCAGCGCGCTCGCCTGGAAGTGGATGTACGATCCGCAGTTCAGCGCGATCAACTATGTCGGCACCCGGCTGCACCTGATCCAGGGATGGCCGAACTGGTTGGGCGACAACTTCCTCTCGGCCGTCGCGGTCATCTCGGTCAACGTCTGGCGCGGATTTCCGTTCGCGGCGATCGTGCTGATGGCCGGGATGTCTGCGGTGCCGCTCGAACTGCTCGACGCCGGCAAGGTCGACGGCGCCAACTTCTTTCTGCGCTACCGGTACATCGTCATTCCGGTGATCGCGCCGATTCTGCTCGTGGGGCTCCTCTTCGATACGGTGTTTACGCTCTCCGACATCAGCATCGTGTACCTGCTCACGCTCGGCGGTCCGATGGGCGCGACGGAGATCCTGCCGACGAAGGCGCTCGAGATCGGCATTCAGGCCGGGGCGCTCGGCCGCGGAGCCGCGATCGCCCTCATGCTGTTCCCGATCTTGCTGCCGGTCGTCTACTTCCTGCTGCGGAGCCTCCGCAGGCGCGAGACGCTGTGACCGCCGTCCAGGGGCATGCAATCCCTCTCGACCAGGCCGCGCTGGTCGCGGCCGGCGCCCGCCGCGGCAGGCAGCGGGCGCTGCGGCGCCATCTCCTGGTGTATCTCGGGCTCCTGCCGTTCATCCTCATTACGGTCTTCCCGGTGGTCTGGATGGGGATCACGGCGTTCAAGACGGACGCCGATCTTGTGAATCCGACCGTCTTTCCGTTTTGGTTCCATCAGCGCCCGACGTGGGAGCACTTCACGTATCTGTTCCAGCACACGTACTACGGGGACTGGGTCACCAACACGATGGTGATCGCCGCGTGCGTGTCCCTTATCACGCTGCTGGTCGGCGTCCCGGCCGGCTACGCGCTCGCCCGGGTGGGCCTGCCCGGCGCCGAGAACATGGGCATCGGGATCTTCCTCGGCTATCTCATCCCACCGATCCTGCTGTTCATCCCGCTGTCGCGCGTCGTTGCGATGTCGCACATCATCGATACGAAGTGGGCCCTCGTGCTGATCTATCCGACGTTCACCATCCCGTTCTGTACGTGGCTGCTCAGCGGGTTCTTTAAGACCGTGCCGCCCGAGATCGAAGAGGCCGCCCAGGTCGACGGGTGCGGACGGCTCGGGGCCTTGATCCGGACGGTGCTGCCGGTGAGCCTCGCCGGCATCCTCACCGCAGTGATCTTCGCCTTCACCCTGACAATGCAGGACTTCCTGTACTCGCTGGTGTACGTTTCGGTCTCCGACCAGAAGCCGGTGCCGCTCGGCGTGGCCACGGACCTGATTCGCGGCGACGTGTACTACTGGGGATCGCTCATGGCGGGGGCGCTGCTCGTCGGCGTGCCGGTCGCGATCCTCTACGTCTTCTTCCTCGACCAGTTCATCTCGGGGATCACCAGCGCGGCCGTCAAATAGCGGGATGCTGCGGCTCGACGCCGACCGGCTGATCGATGGGGTCGCCGAGCGCGTGTCGTCGCCCGGCGGTCTTCTGATCGAAGGCGATCGCATCGTCGCTGTGGGAGGTCCGGCGATCGCCGCGGCCGGCCCGGACGCCGGACACGCGCCCGGGGTTCTGCACATCGCGCTCCCCGGCTGCACACTGCTCCCCGGGTTCTTCGATTTTCACACCCATGCCGGCATCGACACCCGCCGCGGCGGTCTGTCCGCGCAGGCGCACGAGCCGCCGCCGGCCTCGGCCGGCCACGCGCTCGGCCGGCTGCAGGACGATCTGCGCGGCGGCGTGACCACCGCGCGGCTCTGCGGCGATCTCGGCGGCCTCGATCTGCGTGTTCGCGCGGAGATCGACGCGGAACGCGTCGTCGGGCCCCGCCTCGTCGTCGCGGGCCGGGCGATCAAGTCGCCGCGCGGCGGCGGCGGCGCGATCGTCTCGGTCACGACGGACGACCCCCGGGAGATCGGCCGCGTTGTCGAGGCCAACCTGGCCGACGGGGTCGACTTCGTCAAGTTGTTTGTCTCCGACGGCGTCGGCGATCCGGCGCGCGAGCCGACCGCCTGCTATTACGGCGAGGCGCAGGTGGCCGCCGCGGTGCGTCCCGCGCACGCCGCCGGGCGGCGGGTGGCGGCGCACCTGCTCGGTGGGCCCGGGGTGGCGGCGGCGATCGGCGGCGGTCTCGACGTGATCGAGCACGGCTGGTTTCTCACCGACGCCGACCTGGATCTGGCGGCGCGGCACGACACACTCATCACCCTGACGCTCGGCGTGCTGTGCGGTCCGTACGGCCATGCCTTCGGCGGCACCCCGGCCGAGACTGACCGTCTTGCGCGGCTCGGCGCGGCGGCACAGGCGACGGCGCGCAAGGTGATCGCCCGGGGACTGCGGTACGTCGTCGGCACCGACGCCGTGCACGGCCATCTGACCGACGAGGTCGCGTGGCTCGTGGCGCTCGGGGAGACCCCGGTCCGGGCGATCCAGGCCGCGACGGCGCGGCCGGCCGCGGAGCTCGGCATGGCGGATCGGCTGGGCACGCTCGAACCGGGCCGGCTCGCCGACGTCGTGGCGGTCGAGGGCGATCCGCTGGCCGAGATCTCGGCGCTGCGGCGGGTGCGGCTCGTGGTCAAGGCAGGACGCATCGTGTACCACGCGGGATCCGGGAAGGGGAGTGACGGAGCGTGACGGCGGCGGCGGACCTGATGGTCGGCGTGATCGGTCTCGGGGAGATGGGGCTTCCGATGGCGCTTCGCGTCCGCGGCGCCGGCCTCCGGGTGCTCGGCTACGACGTGCGGGACGAGGCCGGACGCGGCCTCGCGGCGGCCGGGGGCGAGGTCGCGGCGTCGGCGGGCGACGTCGCAGCCCGGTCGGACGTCACCATCGTCATGGTGCGCACGCCCGTCCAGGCCGAGGCGGTGGTGCTCGGCGCGGGCGGGGTGCTCGAGCGCGCGCGGCGCGGCGGCCTCTTGATCGTGATGAGCACCGTCGGGGTCCCGGTCATGCGGCGGCTCGCCGAGGCCGCGCGGCGCGCCGGCCTGCGCTTTCTCGACGC
The DNA here is from genome assembly GCA_035934535.1 of bacterium. Taxonomy (GTDB): domain Bacteria; phylum Sysuimicrobiota; class Sysuimicrobiia; order Sysuimicrobiales; family Segetimicrobiaceae; genus DASSJF01. The sequence goes on along the minus strand of DASYXS010000010.1, from coordinate 33,397 downwards.
GCCGGTGAGCGGCGGACGGGCGAGGGCGGAGGACGGCACGCTCACGATCATCGTCGGCGGGACCGCGGCGGACGTGGAGGCGGCCCGCCCGGTGCTGGCGGCGATGGGAACGCAGATCGAGCACGTCGGCGACGCCGGCGCCGGCACGACCGTGAAGATGGCGAATCAGGTGCTGCTGACGGTGAGCCTGATCGCGGCCCGCGAGATGGCGGCGCTGACGGACGCGGCGGGACTGCAAACCGACAAAGTCTGGGACGTCCTTCGGACCTGTACCGGCACCACGTGGGTCGTGGAGCACTGGCCGGTTGCGCGGGAATGGGTCGAGGCGTACCGCCCCGGGACGTCGCTCGACATTCTCGTGAAGGACACCGGCCTCGCGCTCGAGACCGCGCGCGAGGCGGGGGTGTCGGCGCCGATGCTGGGCCTCGTCTCACAGCTCATCCTGGGACTGACGCGCGACCTGACCGCGGCTTCGGGCCGCCGCGCCTAGGCGCGCCGGTCTAGCCGTCGCGGGCGAGTAGACGTCCGAACCCCGGCACCGGTGCCGGGACGCCCGCAAGCCGCAGCGTCCGCCACGCCGTCGCCGCCAGCGAATCGACCACGGGCAGGCCGGTATCGCGTTCGACGTCATCGATGACTGCCGCCGCGGCGAGATTCGTGCACACGACGACGAGCGCGTCCGCCCGCGGGACGGCCACGTCACGCAGCAGCGCGGCAATCCGGGCCGGCGGGACATCGGCAAATTCGCGGTTCACGGTGATCCCGAGGTGCGCGGACGCCGCGATCCGCAGCCCGGCGGCCGCGTAGGTGCGGGCGATCGCGTCGTGGATCTCCGCGAGGTACGGGGTCGCGAGACCGCAGGCGGTGACGCCGAGGGTCCGGCAGGCTTCGAGCACATCGAGCGTCGAGGTCGTCACCGGGACGCCGGTGTCGGCCTGCAGCCGGGCGACCAGCGCGCGGTCGGCCATGAGCCCCTTCCAGGATCCCGACGTGCCGTTCCAGGCGATCACGTCCATTCCGGCGTCGGCGAGCAGGGCGGCCGCCTCGCGCATCCGCGCCTCCTCGAATTGTCCCAGCGACTCCTCGTCGAGCGCGATCCGCGTGACGCGGATGCGGGTGAAGTGCAGAGACACCGCGTCGCCGAGCGGCGCGACGATGCGGGTGGTGAGCGGCTCGACGACGGTGTTCGAGGACGGCGTGATCATGCCGATCCGTCGCGGGCGGCTCACGCTCCCTCGAGCATCGCGGCGGTGAGGCCGCGCGTGTAGGTCCGGGCGAACGTCGCCGCGATCAACAGCAGCGGCAGGCTTGCGGCGTTGACGCCCGCCACGACGCTCAGGTCCTCCATGCTGACGTCCATCGTGGACAGGCCCGCGGCGATCGTCTGATGCCATTGGTTCGGCAGAAACACGCCGGCCAGCATGAAGTCGCTGCTCATCACGCCGAGCGCGAAGAGGCCGACTGCGACCAGGACCGGCCACGTCATCGGGAGGACGATCCGCGTGAACGCCGTCCACCGGCCCGCGCCCTCGATGTACGCCGATTCCTCGATCTCCGGCGCGAGTTTCTGGAAGTACGCCGACAGCAGCCAGACGCAGAACGGGATCGCGAGCATCGGATACGTCAGAATGAGCGACGAGAGATGATCGTCGAGGTGCAGGTGGAACACCACCTGGAAGAGAGGTAGAAAGAGAAGCGTCTGCGGCACGAGGAAGGTCGCGAGCATCGCCCGCCGCCACCACCGCCACCCCGGCGGCCGCAGGCGCGCAAGCGCGTAGGCCGCCGCGAGGCTCGTGCCGATGACAATGATCAGGCCGGCGCCGAAGACAATCGCGGTATTGGCCGCCCACACGAGGTACGGCACGGTCGGGCGGGTTTGCCCCCCGGCGACGAACCATTCCTCGTCGTCGAACAAGCCGTTATACCATTCAAAGCTCGGATCTCGCACGTACAGCGGGCTGCCGAACTCGTCTTCCTGCGCGGTTTTCAGCGACTCCACCGTGATCATGTAGATCGGAAGGAGGCTGTAGGCGACCAGGAGCGCGAGGAGCAGGCCGTGGAGCCCCCGGTTGAAGGCGCGGCGGGGGTTCACAGCGGATCTTCCTCGAGCGGCTCAAACAGCCGGTAACAGATGAGAAGAATCACGACGAGCGCCGGCAGCAGCGCGAGCGTCTCCGCCGACGCCCGGCCGAAGAGGCCGCCGTTCAAGGCCAGCTGGATGGCGTGCGTCCAGACGATCGGGTAGGTGTCGCGCAGACCGGACTGCATCCACAGATTGCTGAGGTCGCCGACGGCGCCGGTCAAGGTCAAGAACGCCGCGAGCGCCAGGAACGGCCGCAGCACCGGCACCGTCACCATCCAGAACATCTGCCACGCGCTGCGGGCTTCGAGCGACGCGTATTCGAAGAGCTGGTCCGGGATGCCGTTGCGCGCCGCCAGCAGAAAGATGCCGACGAACGAGCCGCCGCGCCAGATGTTCAACAAGATCACGCTGACAAAGCCCCACGTGCCGAAGCCGAGGGCCTGGTCGAAGAAGATGCGCCAGTGCGCCATGAAGTTGGCGTAGGAGGCCGGGATCGGCGGCAGCAGGAGCCAGAACCACCCGACCTCCGCGGGCCCGGCGGGGTAGGCCCAAGGCAGGAACGCCGCGATGAACGCCAGCGTCCGGCCGGGGAACGGACGCGCGAGCGCCATGCCCATCCCGATCCCGACGACGAGTTTCATGACGGTCGTGATGCCCACGTACACGAGGGTTACGGCGACCGCCCGCCAGAAGTCCGCGTCGTGCACGAGCGCGACATAATTTGCCAGCCCGACGAAGTGCGGCGCAGCCCCGCCGACCGGCGCGTCGGTCAGGCTCGTCCAGACCTGCCAGCCGAGGGGGTAGGCCATGACGCCGAAGACGAAGAGGACGGCCGGCGCGAGCAAGAGGTACGCGAGCCGGATTTCGCGGCGCCGCCGCGCGTCGACGCTGCCGCCGTGCCCGCCGGCCGCGGCCGCGCGGAGATCCGAAGCGCCCGGCATAACCTGGAGCATGGTGTGCCCGTGTTCCCGTCTCCGCGGAGCAACTCCTCCCGCGGCGGCGCCCACGCATGGACCGGCGGGTCAGGCCGTCTCGGTCGGCCGGACCGTCCAGACCTCCCGGCTGCGCGTGCGGGTGTTGGCGGCGAAGAACACGCCGCCCACGACCAGCCAGGCAGCCGCCGCGACGAGCGAGATCAAGGCCGCGGTGCGGGTGTCGCCGCCGCCCAGGATGCCGAGGTAGATCACGGCGAGCAGCATCCCGACGTTGGCGATCACGCCGAGGATGGGCACCAGGACGTGCTTCACCGTGTGGGCCTTCGGGGCGCGGCGAAACGCGACGAATGCGACGAAGTTGGTCAGTCCATACAGCAAGAACGTCCCGATGTTGGACAGAAACGTGACGGCGGTCAGGTTCACGACCGACAGCACCCCGAATCCCCCGATCACCGCCGACACGATCGCCATGAGCCACACGCCGAAATGGGGCGTCGCGTACCTGCCGTGGAGCAGGCCGAGGATCGCCGGCACCTCCTCGTCGCGGCCCATCGCGTATGTGAGCCGGACGCCGGTGTTCATGCAGGCGAGCGTCGTGCCGAAGACCGCGATCGCGACCGTGAGCGCGATCACGAGGAGCAGCGGGAACCCGATCCCGCCCAGCATCGTGTCACCGAGGCTCCGGACCATGTCACCGATCGGCGCCTGCGAGAACCCGGCCGCGTCGTAGCCGCTCAGGAGCTTGCCCTTCGCGTCCTTGAGCACGTAGGCGGTGTTCATCCACGCGCCGGCGGCAAAGTACTCGAACAGGTAGGCCACGAGACCCTGGATGATCAGCGAGAGGATGACCCCCCGGCTGACGAAGCTCGGGTGCAGAGCCTCCGCGGTGAGCGCGGTCGCCGACTCGAACCCCACGAGCAGCAGGATCGCGATCGTCGACTGGAACAGCACGTGGCTGAGATTGTGGGGCAGCGCGACGTTGGCCAGGTTCGGATGGACGAACGTAACGTGGGGGCCGCCGAACCGGTAGCTCAGCGCAAGCACGGAGATCAGGACCAAGGCCGCGATCTGGATGGCGTTGATCAGGAGGCTGGCCAGGGTCGAGCCGGTGATGCCCCGATAGGCGACGTACGCCGTGGCGAACGAAAACACAATCGCGAGGGCGACTTGGGCCGCCGGCGGCAGGTTGACGTTGAAAAGACCCAGGATGTAGACGATCATCGTCGCCATCATCGCGACCATGACGCCGGGATAGACCCAGTAGTAGAGGTGCGAGATCCAGCCGACGATATACTTGGCGAGCCGCGCCCAGCGGTGGAGCGTCGATTCTTCCTTGTCGAGGAACGCCTTCTCGGCGAAGTAGTACGACGATCCGGTGCCGGCGTTCGGGTACAGCTCGCTGAGCATGGAGTAGGAAATCGCGGTAAAAAACGCGAGCACCAGCGCGAGCGCCAGGCCCGGCCAAATGTCCATCGCCGTCGAGGCCCCGGACGGGTCGACCTGCGCCGCCTGCAGCTGATAGGTGATCCAGAGGAACGCGCCCGGCGCGATGAGCGCCATGGCGTTGACGGTCACGCCGGTGAGTGTCAGGCTTTTTCGAAATCCCGTCTCCGACGACATTTCGGCCTCCTCGAGCGCGCCGACAGGGCGGGCGCGCGAGATGTTGGACCACGATGCTGCGCCGGAGCAGCGGGGGAGGCGTCCGAGCCCGTTGGAAGCACAAAACGCCGAGCCAGTGTGGCTCGGCGTCGCGGCCTCAGGTGCACGTCCTGGTGCGGAACTTGGGGATATTATCGGGGGCCCTGGGCGCCGCTGTCAAGGGGAAGAAAAATCGCGGCCTGGAATGACGCCCCCGCCGCTCTCGTTCTAGTACAGTAGCGGGATCCCGCGGGACGGGGACCTAGCCTTCTCCAGCGAAAGGAGAACAGATCGATGGCCGAGGTGACCATCACACCGCTCGACAACGGGCCGTATCTCGTCAGAGGATCGGTGAAGATCATTGATGCCGACGGCCAGGTCTTCGAGGTCAAGAAGGAAACCGTCGCGCTCTGCCGGTGCGGCGGCTCTGTGAACAAGCCCTTCTGCGATGGGACCCACAGCAAGGTCGGCTTCGCGGCCGCGAACCGCGCCGTGAAGGGCGGCTAGGCCCGTTTCTAGTTGATCGCGGCCGGCTGTTGATCCGGCCGGCATTGCGCAGCCGCTAGGGACCGTGGTACGATAGGTTACGGGCCACGACGCTCCCGCCCGTACGGGCGGGAGCGTCGTCGTGTTTTTCAGGAGGTCGGACCGTGAACAAACGGGCGCGTGCGCGGATTCTGCTCGTCGACGACGAGGCGCTTATTCGAATGGGCCTGCGCGTGATGCTGCGGGACCTCGGGTACGAGATCGCGGGCGAGGCCGCCGATGGCCACGACGCGGTCGCCAAAGTCGCCGCGCTCGCTCCCGACGTCGTGATCATGGACATCAAGATGCCCGGAATGGACGGCCTCGAGGCGACCCGCCGCATCATGGCCGCGCACCCCGTGCCCATCATCGTCCTCACCGCCTACAACCAGCAGAGCCTGGTGGCCGAGGCCGCCGACGCGGGCGTTCTGGCCTACCTGATGAAACCGGTCCGCGAAGCCGACATCGGCCCGGCGATCGAAGTGGCCCGCGCCCGCTTCGCGGACCTGGCATGGCTCCGGCGCCGCCCGCCCCGCGAAGCCCCGGCGGGCGCGCCGCGCATCGCCGACGCGACCCGCCGCCTCTCCGAGCGGTACTGCCTCTCCCAGGACGAAGCCGCGGCGCGACTGCGGCAGCTCGCCAAAACCTCCGGCCGAACCGTCGCCGAGGTGGCCGATGCCATCGTGGGCCTCGACGAGCCGTAGCGCCGTCTTGGAGGAGTTGGCCGCCGGCACCGCGACCGACGCCGGGCGGGTTCGACCGAAGAACGAGGACTACGTGCTTTGGGAGCGCCCGGAGGACCCCGATCTCCGGAGCGGCCGCGGGGCGCTGCTGATCGTGGCCGACGGCGTAGGGGGACACGGCGGCGGCGCCGTGGCCAGCGCCGAAGCCGCGCATACCGTGGCGCAGGAGTACTACCTGCACCGGCGCGGCGAGCCCGGCCGCGCGCTCCGGCGCGCGGTCGAACAGGCCAACCTCCACGTCTACACCACGCGGCTCGGTCATCCCGGACTGGCGGGGATGCAGACCACGCTTACGGCGCTCGCCATCGCCGGCGGCCGGTACTGGGTCGCCCACGTGGGCGACTCGAAGGCCTGGCTGCTGCGCGGAGCGTCCTGTCTCCGGCTCACCCGGGACCACACCATCGTCGAGGAGATGCGTCGGATCGGTCTGGTCGATCGGGCGCGCGCCGACCGTCACAGCCACCGGCACCTGCTGACGCGGACGGTCGGCGGCGACGCGATCGTCCGCGTCGACCTCTCGCACGGTGCGGTCCACCGCGGCGACTGCTTTGTGCTGACGACGGACGGCGTCTACGAGCACCTGTCGCCGGAGGACGTGCGCGATGCGTTCACGAACCTGCCCCCGCCCGCCGCGGCGGCCGCGTGCGTCGAGGACGCGAATCGCCGGGGCGGATTCGACAACCTGACGGTCGCCGGCGTGCGCGTCGGCGCGTAACCTCGCGTGTAAGGGAGGCGGATGCCGGAGCCCGGCGACCAGGTCGGCCACTATCGGATCGACGCCCCGCTCGGGCGGGGCGGGGAGGCGACGGTCTTCGAGGGCCGCGATGCGGCCGACGGCCGCCGCGTCGTCCTCAAGTTTCTCGAGCCGTCGCAGCTCGGCGACGTCGCAGCCTTTGAGCGGATGCGGCGCGAGGTGGCGATCGGCCGGACCCTGAACCATCCGGGCGTCCCGCGGCTGCTCGAGGCGCACGAAGACGCCCGGCCGCCGTACCTGGTGTTCGCGTACACGCCCGGCCGCTCGCTGCGCGACATCCTCCAGAAAGAGGGACCGTTGCCGGCGTCGCGGGCGCTCGCGATCGCCGCCAGCCTGGCGGATGTCGTGGCCTACTGCCACGCGCACCACGTCTACCATCGCGACCTCAAGCCGGAGAACATCGTGGTCGGTCCCGACGGCGGCGTCACGATCATCGATTTCGGGATCGCGCTGCTCGACGGCGCACCGCGCGTTACGTGGCGCGGGTTCTCCGGCCTCATCGGCACTCCCGAATACATGGCGCCCGAGCAGATCCGCGGCGAGCGGGGCGGCCCGGAGACCGATGTGTACGCGGCCGGGGTGATCCTGTACGAGATGCTCGCGGGCCGCCCGCCGTTTCGCAGCACGAACCCGCTGGCGACGATGTACCAGCACCTCAATCTGCGCCCGGAGCCGCTCGACCGGGTCCGGCCCGACGTGCCGCGCCCGCTCGCGGCGATCGCCGCGCGGGCCCTGCGCCGGCGCCCGCACGAGCGGTTTCCGGACGGTGCCGCGCTGCTCGAGGCCCTGCGCGCGCCCGACCGCGTCGAGACCGGCGTGCTCGAGCGGCCGGATCCGCCGCTGGCGTCGCCCCTGCGCGAGGGCCTGGTGCGGCACCCGTTCGTCATCCTCGGGCTCGTCGGGCTCGGGACCGCGATCTTGGTCTTGCTGGCCGAAGCGCTGCTCCGGCGCTAGCGTGTCCGGCCGCGCCGCCCGCGGGCCGCCGTGAAAACTGAAGCCGGGTCAGCGCGTGAGGATCAGGCGGCCGCCGTCCGCGGTCCAGCGCCTCGGAAATTCCCTCAACGCTTCATCCACGAACTGCGGAAACGACTCGCGGAACGTCCCCCGCCACAGCGCGACGCCGCGCACCCGGGGCTCGGCCAGCGCCGCGGTGAGCGCGCCGGCGGTCAACCAGCCGGCGCGCATCCGCATCTCCGACGTGTCGCACAACGCCGGGGGGACATCGCGGCCGGCCAGAAACGGCACCATCGGATCGTCCGACAGGACCCACGCGCCGGCCGGCACACTCCGCGCGGTTTGTCTGGCGGCGGCGCGAAGCGGGGCGGACGCGGAGGGACCCGAGACCGCCGCCGCGGTCGCTAACGCGGCGAGCCAGGCGATCAGCAAGATTCCCGCCACGGCCGATCTCACGCGCGGCGTCCCACGCAGCCTGGCCTCGACCGCCGCGCTGCCGGCAACGGCGAGCGGCGTGACAAGTATGACGAAGTGGTGGGGCCACACCGGTCTCCATAGGAAGAGAGCCGCCAGGTCGGCGGCGAGCCACGCGGCTACCCCACGACGCGCCGGGGCGGAGCCGCGCCACGTCAGGGCAGTATAGACGAATCCGGCGAGCCCCAGGGCCGCGAGGAACCAGTTGGCCGCGGCGAAGGCGAGAAGCAGCGAGACCGTGCGACCGGGGTCGACGGCGTTCACACGCGCGACCGCGCCGTGGAACGCCACGGTCTGCCGCCACATCTCCGCGGGCGGACTCCCGGTCCATACCATCGCGGCGCCGGCCGCCAACACGCCGCCGGCCGCAAGGGCTACGGCGCGCGCCGTGAGTCTTCCGAGCCCAACCGGCCCGGCCGCCACGGCGGCCACGGCGAGCGGGACGAGACAGGTCGCCGCCGTGAATTTCGTCATGATCGCCAGCCCCGCGGCGACGCCGGCCGTGCCCCACCGCAGCGTCTCGATCGATCCCGCGGTTCCGCGCATGGCGCGGCCGGTCCCGGTGACGGCGCCGAGCGCCACAGCGGCGGCCGCGAACGCTTCCGATGGGCCTTCCATTTGCACCGCATGCGAGGCGGCGACGAACGCGGGGGCCGATCCGGCGATCGCGATGGCCCACAGCGCGGCGCGCGAATGCGCGCCGCGCGCCGCGATGGCCGCGATGCCGGCCAGCCAGAGGAGGGAACAGCCGGCAACGACGCCGCGCGCCGAGGCGAGGGACTCCCCGAAGGCGCCGAACGCGCGGGCGAGCATGCCGATAAGCAGCGGCGGCTGGCTGAGGAACACGGACGCGTAGAGCCGATGACCGGCCGCGGCCGCGGCGGCCGTCTCCGCGTAGACGCCTTCGTCGTAATCGTAGTGCGCGGGGTAGGGGGCCGCCAGGACAAGCCACGTCTGCCAAATGACATGAAGGCTCAGCAGTATCGCCGCGACGAGGAATATAATTGGGCGGCGTTCGGATCGGCGGCGCGGCGCGGCCATCATGGTCTTCAGAGTATCATCGGCGGTAAACCGGGCACAATCGTCCGCAACGTGGCGCCACCGGGGTTGACAGATCCGGGGCGTGGGCGGAGAATAATTGGGAAGGCACCGCCGGTACTCACGGCCGGTCACGAAGGCCATCGGCGGGATCTAACGAAGGAGGCGGGACGATGCGGGCAAGAACGCGTCGGTCACGTCGGAACACGGGCACGGCCAAGGAGCGGCCACCGAAGCAGTAACGGAGCGGCGGCGAGGCCACTCTTCCCGCCGCTCCCAGCGAACCCCTCGCAGCCCTTCCAATAGGGGACGAGTCCCCACGCAGGCGACCTGAACGTCGCGAAGGCGGGAGCGAGGGTCACGAGAGTGTGAACAACGAAGCCGAGCGGCGCATCGTGCCGCTCGGCTTCGCGCGTTTTCCGCCCCGGCGAGCAGGGACCGCGCGTCCACGGCCTGAACCGAACCCGCTGTGTGCGCCATCGCCGGTAGGGCTCACGGCCGGCCGCGGTATCATCGCCGGACGTGGCGTGAATTTTTCCGCGTGATGGGACCCGGCATCGTCTCCGGCGCGTCCGACAACGATCCCGCCGGCATCGTCACGTACATCCAGATCGGGGCGACCACGGGGTTTGGCCTGCTCTGGTTGATGGCCCTGTCCACGGTCATGATGTACTACCTCGAGGAGATGTCGACCCGCCTCGGCGTCGTGACCAAGCAGGGCATCGCGCGGATTCTGCGGTCGCACTACGGACCCGCCGTCGCGCTGGTCGTCGTCGTGCCGCTTCTCGTCTCGAACATCATCTCGATCGGCGCCGATCTGGCCGGGACCGGCGCCGCGCTCGATCTCGTGACCGGCATCCCGTGGGACCGCTGGATTCTGCCCATCGGTCTCGCGCTCGGTGTGACGCTCGTCTACGCGAGCTACCGGGTGGTGACCCGGTTTCTGCTGCTGATCACGCCGCTCTTTCTCCTCTACGTGATCGAGGGGTTCATCGTGCACCCGAATTGGGCCGCGGTCGTGCGCGATACGCTGCTGCCGCCGGTCCGGTTCACGCCGGGGTACTTCGCCGCGGCGCTTGGTCTGCTCGGCGCGACGTTGACGCCGTACATCTTTTTCTGGCAGACCACCGAAGAAGTGGAGGGGCGGCGTACCGTCCGCGAGCTGGCCGCCGAGGCGGCCGACGTCGCGGTCGGGATGACGTATTCCAATCTCGTCTGCTACTTCATCATTTTGGTCGCCGGTGTCGTGCTGGCCGGACGCGAGGCGGGGATCAGCACGGCGGCCGAGGCGGCCGCGTCGCTGCGGCCGATCGCCGGTCCGGCCGCGGGCACGATCTTCGCCCTGGCCATCGTGGTGAGCGGCATCATGGCGATTCCGGTGATGGCGGCGTGCTCGGCCTACGCGCTCGCCGAGACGTTTGGCTGGGTCGAGGGCCTCGACAAGAAGGTGTGGCAGGCCCGCGGGTTTTACGTGGTGCTCGGCGGGGCCCTCGCCGTGGGCGCGGCGATCGCGCTGTTCCGGATCCCGCCCGTGGTCCTCATGTTCTGGTCGCAGGTGCTGAACGGCTGGCTGCTCGTCCCGTTGTTCATTGTGCTGCTGCTGCTTTCGAGCGACCGGCGCGTCTGCCGTGGTCACACCAACCGGACCGCCTCGCTCGTCGTCGGGTGGGGCACCGTCCTTCTGACGCTCGCGCTCGTACTGTTGAGCCTCGAGCAGCTGACGACCCGGGCGCATTGAGACGGCGCGGCCGGCGGGCCCGCCGCCGGTCACGATGACACCGAAGCCGGTTTCGGCGCGGCCGCCGCGCTCGTCCTCCGCCTCTCTGGTGCTCACCCTGACGACGCTCCAGCAGGCGGGCCTGACCACGATCCGGTTCGGCCTGCCGGTCCTCGCGCCGTTCTGGCGCGACGCCCTGGGCATCTCGCTCGCGCAGGTGGGCATTCTGCTCGGGGCGTTCGATCTGGGCGCGCTGCTGCTCTTTCTCCCACTCGGCCTTCTCGCGGATCGTTGGGGTGAGCCGGCCGTGCTCACCGCGGGCGCGCTGTTCACCGCCGTGATGTCGGCCGTCGTCGCGGGCGCGCACGGATTCGGGGCGCTCGCCCTGTTGCTCGCGCTGGCGGGCCTCGGGTACGGCAGCGGCCAAACGGCCGGGACCAAGGCCGTCGCAGCGGCGTTCGGACCGCGCCGCCGCGGGATCGCCATGGGCGTCCGGCAGTCCGGCCTGCCGCTCGGCGGCATGATCGCCGCGCTCCTCATCCCGGCTCTGGCCGGCGCGTTCGGCTGGCGCGCCGGCGTGCTCGGCGCGGCCGCGGTGTGCGCCTTCACGGGCCTCCTCTGCGCCGTCGGGTTGCGCGATGCCCGGGACGCGGCCGGCGTCGGCGCGGGAGCGGGGCGGCGGCCGCCCAGCCGGCCGCTCGCGGGCCGTCTGGCCGGGATCCTCGCCGACACGGGGATCCGCCGAACGACGATCGTCGCCATGCTCCTCGTTATCGGCCAGTTCTGCTATCAGGGCTACCTGGCGCTGTATATGGTGGACCGGTTCGGCTGGAGCAAGCATCTCGCCGCGACGCTGCTGCTCGCGGTGCACGGAGGCGGCATCGCGGGCCGGATGGGATGGGGAGCGCTGTCCGATCGGCTGCTCGCGGGACGCCGGACGCCGGCGCTCGCCTGGTGCGCCGCCCTGTGCGCGCTCTTCCCGCTCGCGCTGATCGCGATGCCGCACCCCGTCCCGGTGGCCACGGCCGCCGCCGTCGCGTGCGCGGGCGGCGTGCTGCTGCTGGGATGGAACGGTCTCTACAGCGCCCTCATTCTGGAAGAGGCCGGCACCCACGACGCCGGCGCCGCGATGGGCATCAGCATGACGATGCTGTACGCCGTGACCTTCATCACGCCGCCGGCCTTCGGGTGGATGGTCGAACGGACCTCGTACGCGGCCGCGTGGCTCTCGCTCGCCGCGTTCCTCGCGCTGGGCTATGCGGTTTCCCGCCGCATTCCCGAGCCGGCGCGGGACTAGCCGTCGGAATGCGATGGCGTCGTCCCGCCGGACAGGATACACGTCCGCGAGGGCGGAAGTAGCGAACGCCCAGGACACGGACGGAGGAACGCCACAATGTCGCAGCCCGGCCGCCGCCTCGATTATTTCGGCATCGAAGAGCTGCTCACGGAAGACGAGCGGCTCACCCGCGATACCATCGGCCGTCTGGTGGACAAGGAGGTGATCCCGCGGATCGGCCGCGCATGGCTCGCCGGCGAGTTTCCGCGCGATCTGATCGCGTCGCTGGGCGCCCTGCGCGTGTACGGCGCCAACCTCCCCCAAGAATACGGCTGCGCCGGCGTGAGCAGCACCGCCTACGGCCTCATGATGCAGGAGCTCGAGCGCGGCGACAGCGGGGTGCGGTCGTTCGCCTCGGTGCAGGGCGCGCTCGTCATGTATCCGATCTACGAGTTCGGCAGCGAGGAGCAGCGCCGGCACTGGCTGCCCGCGATGGCCGCCGGCGAGAAGCTGGGCTGCTTTGGATTGACGGAGCCGACGGCCGGGAGCGATCCCGCGGCGATGCGGACGCGGGCGCGGCGGCGCTCGGACGGGTGGACCCTCACCGGCACCAAGATGTGGATCACGAACGGATCGCTGGCCGACGTCGCGCTGATTTGGGCCAAGGACGACGACGGCGTGATCCGCGGTTTTCTCGCCGACCCGCACGCGAAGGGCTTCAGCGCGCACGACATCCACACGAAGGCGTCGATGCGGGCGTCGGTCACGAGCGAGCTCGTGCTGGAGGACGTCTTCGTTCCGGACTCGGACGCGCTGCCGCGCGCGACGGGGCTCGGCGCGGCGCTGCGCTGCCTCACGCAGGCCCGCTACGGCATCGCCTGGGGCGCGGTCGGCGCCGCGGTGGCGTGCTACGAGGAGGCGCTCGCCTACGCCAAGGAGCGCGTCGCGTTCGGGCGGCCCATCGGCGCCACCCAGCTCATGCAGGAACGGCTCGTCGACATGCTGACCGAGATCACGAAAGCGCAGCTGCTCGCGTACCACCTGGGCCGGCTCAAAGACGCGGGCACGCTCGGCTATACGCAGGTCAGCCTGGCAAAACGCAACAACGTCCGGGCGGCCCTCAACATCGCGCGCGCGGCCCGCGGCATTCTCGGCGGATACGGCATCACGCTCGAGTATCACGCGATGCGCCATGCCGCGAACCTCGAGACCGTCGATACGTACGAGGGCACGTACGACGTCCACACGCTGATTCTGGGGCGAGACATCACCGGCTTCGACGCGTTCGGCGCACCGGCAGGAGGACGCGAAGCGGCCGGAGGTCCCGCGCCAGACGGAGCAGCGCAGCCACAGGCCACTCCGGCTCATCGTTGACCTACGACGTCATCGTTGTCGGCCTCGGCGCGATGGGGAGCGCCGCGGCCTACCACCTGGCGCGCCGCGGCCGCCGCGTGCTCGGACTCGACGCGCTGCCGCCGGGGCACCGGCTCGGCTCGTCGCACGGATATACCCGCATTATCCGGAAGGCTTACTTCGAGCACCCCGCGTACGTGCCGCTGCTCCAGCGCGCGTATGAGTTGTGGGCCGACCTGTCGCGGGAGTCCGTGGAGCCGTTGTACCAGCGGACCGGCGGTCTGTGGCTCGGGGCGACCTCGGCCGCGGTGGTGGACGGCGCGCTCGCGAGCGCCCGCGCACACGGGATCGCCTACGAGCTGCTGAGCGCCGCCGACGTGCGGCGGCGGTTCCCGGTGTTCGCGCCCCGCGACGATATGGTGGCGCTGTTCGAGCCCGACGCGGGGGTGCTGTTCCCGGACCCGTGCATCCTCGCGCACCTGAGCGGCGCCGCGCGGGCCGGCGCGTACCTTCGATACGACCAGCCGGTGCTCCGCTGGGAGGCCGGGGGCGATCACGCAACCGTCGAGACGCCGGCCGGGCGGCACGAAGCCGGCGCGGTCGTGGTGACGGCCGGTCCCTGGGCCCCGGCGCTGTTGACGTCGCTGTCGCTGCCGATCGAGGCGACGCGGCGAATCGTCGGCTGGTTCGCGCCCGCCGCGGCGGAGCAGTCGCCGCTCTTGCAGGCGGAGGTGTGTCCGGTCTGGATCTGCGACGTGGACGGCATCAACATCTACGGCGTCCCCGACGTCGGCGACGGGCACGGCCTGAAGGCGGCGATTCACGAGCGCGGTCCCGCCTGCACCCCGGAGACGTGCCGGCGCGAGGTCGGAGAGGGCGAGATCGCGCGGCTGACCGAGGTGCTGCGCAAGGTGCTGCCGGCCGCGGCCGGCCGGTTGGTGGAAGCGGAGACCTGCCTGTACACGATGACGCCGGACTGGCACTTCGTGATCGACCGGCCGCCCGCGCAGCGCGCGCTCGTCTACGCGACGGGATTCAGCGGCCACGGGTTCAAATTTGCGTCCGTCGTCGGCGAGATTCTGGCGGATCTCGCGGTCGACGGGCGTACCTCGCAGGGGATCGAGTTTCTTTCGCCGGCGAGATTCACCGGCGCGACGCCGCAGCGGCCCACGTGAACGATCCGCGCACGCTGTACCGCCGCGTCACCCTCTTGGCGGGGCTGGGCTACGGGTCCAACGGCGTGACGCTCGGAGTGGTCAGCTTTGCGCTGCTCGGCCTCGAGGCCGGCTGGCGCCTGACCCCCGCGCAGGCGAGCCTCGTGACCGCGGCCGTGGGCGCCGGCCAGTTGATCGGCGGGGTGAGCGCGGGGTACGTCGCCGACAGCCTCGGGCGGCGGCGGGCGTTCGGCCTTACGGTCGGGGTCAGCAGCCTGGCCGCGGCGCTCGCGGCGGCGGCACCGTCGCTCGGCTGGCTGGTGGCGTCGATGCTGGTCATGGGCGTCGGCTTCGGCGGCGTGGCACCGGTGGCGACGAGCCTGGTGAGTGAGTTTGCGCCCGCCGCCCGCCGCGGGGCGCTCCTGGGGTGGACGCAGGTCCTGTGGGCGACGGGGTGGCTCATCGCCGGCGTCGGCGGCGTGCTCCTTGCCGGCACCCTCGGCTGGCGCGGCACGTTCGCGATCGGCGCGCTGCCGTTCGCGCTGGCGCTCGTCGGCCCGAGGCTGATCCCGGAGTCGCCGCGGTTTCTGCTGGCCCACGGACGCCGGAGCGAGGCGGAGGCGCTGGTCGCCGAACTCGAACAGCGCTACGGTGTCACGCTCGACCTGCCGGAGCAGGAACAGGCCTCGCCGGGCTCCATGGTGGCGCACCTGCGCGAGCTCTGGGGCCCCCGATTCCGCCGGCGGACGTTTCTGTTGTGGACGGTGTGGTTCACGATGATCGGCGCCTTCCAGGGGCCGATCATCTGGATTCCCGCGATGCTCGAGGCGGCCGCGGCGTGGCGTCCGGCCGAGGCCTCGGTGGTGGTCGCGTTGATGATGCTGCCCCCGACCATCGCCACGACGTTTACCCTTGACCGGTACGGCCGGAAGCCCGTGATCGTCGCCGCGCTCGGCTTCGCCGCGCTCGGCGCGGTCGTCGTCGCGGTGGCCCGCACGGAGGCGGCGTTTGTGCTCGGGGGCGGGGCGCTCGCCGGCGGCGTGCTGGCCTCGTGGCCCGTGATCCTGGCGTACGCCTCCGAGATGTATCCGACGCGGATCCGCGCGACCGGGACCGGGTGGGCGTCCGCGGCCGGGCGCGCCGCGGGCATCGCGGCGCCCCTGTTGCTGGCGGCCCTCATGCGGACGTGGACGAGCGGCCGGTTCGAAGCGCTGATCGTCGTCGCGGCCGCGCTCGTCGCGGCGGTGGGTATCGTGCTGGTCTTGGGCGAAGAAACCGCGGGGCGCGGGCTCGAGGAGATCGCCGAGTACCGAGCCGAGGTGATCTGACGGAGGTGGGGGAGATGCGTATCGCGTGGCGCCAAACGTTCGCCGTTGGAGTGATCGTCGGAGTCATGGCCGGCGCCGCCGGCACGGCGGTCGCCCAGGTGTCCATCGGGTCGCTGATCAAGCTGTTCGGGATCGGCTACGTAGTCAAGCAGTTCGGGCCGCAGATCAACTCCGCGATCAACACGATCATGCTCAACAACAAGGCGGAGAACAAGGAGCTCACCAAAGTCGTGCCGATCATCAGCGTCGGCGTCGGGCTCGGCACGACCGGAGGCGCCTACATCGGCGCGGTCCAGGTCCAGGGCCCGAAGGCGGCCCTCGACCAGGTGCAGGCCGTGGCCGAAATCGAGGGGTCCTTCATGAACCAGATACGCCTGCGGGCCCTCGTGCCGGTGAGCAGCCTGAATCCGCTGGCCGGCAACCTCCACCGCGTCTACGGTGTCGGGGTGACGGCGCTCGTCGACTTCTCGCTGTAGCGGCGCCGGTCAGGTCCGGGTCAGTCCGCTCCCGGCACGCCGCCGGCCGCGCTTGAGCGGCACGCCGCACGTCGCACAGTAGAGCTGCTCCGGATCGTTGATCCGGGTCCCGCACTTCCAGCAGTCGGCGGTGACCTCGGTCCCGCAGCGGGGACACCGCGTCTGCATCGCGGCCGCGGACACGCCGCCGAGGGCCCAATCGCACTCGGGGTTGCCGCAGACGAGGACGAGCGGCGCGGCGTCGCGCCGGGGAAGCACTCGCTTGAGCGGCACGCCGCACTGCCCGCAGTACAGCGCGCCCGGCTCCGTGACCTCCGCGCCGCACTTCCAGCAGGCCGACACCATCGGCGAGCCGCAGGTGGCGCAGATTTCAGGCAGGGCGTCGGGCCGGAGCGCGGTCGTGGAGTGGGTGCAGTCGGGGCTGGAGCAGATAGCGAAGTATCGAGCCATTGCCGGACCCTCCCGGGACGTCCTGGCTTACGCCGTAGGCCCGCGGGCGTCGTGGGCCGTGTTCGGGCCCGGTCGGAAAACTCCTCCGCCGCGTGCGGGTCCGTCAGCGATATGTTACCCTCTCCGGCGAGGGTGATCGGACGTGTCTAGCCGGTTTCACATCATTACACAAGGCTGTCAGATGAACGTCCGCGACTCGGAGGCGATGGCCGGGCTGCTGGCGCAGTTGGGCTATGCCGCCACCGACGACCCGGCCGAGGCGGACGTCATCATTCTCAACACCTGCACCGTGCGCGAGGGCGCGGAGGATCGCGCCTACGGCCGTCTCGGCGAGCTGCGGTCGCTCAAGCGGCGGCGGCCCGGTCTTCTGCTCGGGGTGGCCGGCTGCCTCGTCCAGCAGGAGCGCGAGCACGTGCTCGAGCGGGCGCCCTGGCTCGACCTCGTCTTCGGCGTCCACAACATCCACCGGCTGCCGGAGCTGCTGCGCGAGGCGCGCGACGGCTGCATGCCGGTCTATGACGTCTGGGACCGGTCGGACCGCGACCGTCCGCTGCCCGTACTGCCGGCCCACCGGACGGGCGGCGTGCGCGGCTTCGTCAACATCATCCACGGCTGCAATAAGTTCTGCACGTTCTGCATCGTCCCGTACGTCCGCGGGCGCGAGCGGAGCGTGCCTCCGGAGGACGTCGTCGCGGAGGTCCGCGGCCTGGCCGCGCAGGGCGTCCGCGAGGTGACGCTCCTCGGACAGAACGTCGACAGTTACGGCCACGACCTCGATCCGCGCCGGGACCTCGCCGCGCTGCTCGAGCTGGTGCACGAGGTGGACGGCATCGAGCGGCTCCGGTTCACGACCAGCCATCCGCGCGACATGACCCGGCGCCTGATCGCGACCGTGGCGCGGCTGCCGAAGGTCTGCGAGCACATCCACCTGCCGGTGCAGGCGGGCGACGACGAGATTCTCCGCCGGATGCACCGCGCGTACACGGCGGCGCAGTACCGCGAGACGGCGGACGCCGTTCGGGCCGAGATGCCGCACGCCAGCCTGACGACGGACATCATCGTGGGCTTCCCCGGTGAGACCGAGGACGCGTTCGAGCGGACACTGCGGTTCGTCGAGGACGTGCGCTTCGACGCGGTCAACACGGCGATGTACTCGCCGCGCGACGGGACCCCGGCCGCGGGGTACCCGGATCAGGTCGCCGACGAGGACAAGCGCCGGCGGCTCGCCGCCCTCAACCGGATGCAGGAGCGCATCGCCGCGGAGATCAACACCGGGCTCGTCGGTTCCACCCAGGACGTGCTCGTCGAGGAGCCCGGCCGCAAGGGCGGGGTGCTCGGGCGGACGCGCACGAACAAAATCGTCACGTTCGACGGCGGCGCCGACTTGATCGGCCGGACCGTGCCGGTTGAGATCGCCGACGCCGGTTCGTGGGTGCTGCGGGGCTGTGTGTGTAACCTGATCCAGCCGGGCTGATGGCCGAATCGGCGGACGCGCTGATCCGCCGCGTGCCGTTCTTTCGCGCGCTCGACCGCGTCGACGTGGCGCGCTTGAGCGGCGCGCTGGAAGAGGCGACGTTTCCGGCGGGCACGGTCGTCTTCGCGCAAGACAGCGATGCCGACGCGCTCTACCTGCTCGAAGAAGGCCGCGTCGCGGTCACGATCCAGAGCCCCTCCGGGGAACATTCCATCGCCGAGCTTGAGAGCCCCACGCACTTCGGGGAGCTCGGCTTGCTGCTCGCGCGGCGGACGGGCTCGGTGCGCGCGCTCACCGATATCCGGGTATGGAAATTGTCCCGGGAGCGGTTCGAGCGGGTGGCCCGCGAACGGCCCGGGCTCGGCCTCGCCATGGCCGCATCGCTCGCGGAGCTGCTCGACCGCCGGTCGCGCGAACAGGCCGGCGTCGCCCCGGCGCGGGCGGGACCGTCCCTCCGTGTGAACGCGCCTCATCCGGCGCCGTCCCGGCTCCGCCGGAGTCTGTCGGCACTCGCCGCGATCGGTCCGCCGGCAGTGCTCTGGTGGATGCCCCCGCCCGCCGGGTTGACCGTTTCCGGCTGGCACGTGGGGCTCGTCGTTGTCGGCGCGGCGATCGCGTGGCTGAGCGAGCCGGTGCCGGATTTTGTCGCCGGTCTCGCGATGGTCACCGTCTGGGGCTTGACCGGCCTCGTGCCGCTCGGTCAGGCCCTGGCGGGGTTCACGAGCTCGGCGTATGTCATCGCCCTCAGCGCCTTGGGCATCGCCGCCGCGATGGCGCGATCCGGCCTGCTGTACCGCGCGACGCTGCGGCTGCTGCTGACGTTTCCGCGGTCGTACGCCGGCCAAGTGATGGCGCAGCTCGTCGGCGGACTGCTGATCACGCCTCTCATGCCGCTGTCGATCGCCCGGGTGGCCGTCGCCGCGCCGCTCGCACAGGAACTCGCCGAGGGACTCGGGTACGCGCCCCGGAGCCGCGGCAGCGCGGGGCTGGCCTTCGCCGGCATTCTCGGGTACGGCGCGTTCAGCAGCATCTTCTTCACCGGCCTCGCGATGAATTTCTACGTTCTTGCGCTCATGCCCGCCGCGGACCGCGCGCACTTCGGGTGGTTCGCGTGGCTCGTCGGGGCGGCGCCGGCGGGCCTGGTTCTCTTTCTCGGGGCCGCCGCGATCCTGCTGACGGTGTTCCGGCCGTCGGAGCCGTCGAGGATTACGACCGGCGCACTGGCGCGGCAACAGCATGTCCTGGGGCCGCTCGCGCCGTCAGAACGCGTCACCATCGCCGCCCTTGCCGTGCTCCTGCTGGGGCTCGCGGCGCAGCCGCTTCTCCGAGTGGACGGCGCGTGGGTGGCGGCCCTCGCGCTGGTCATGATCCTTGCCGGAGGTACGCTCGACCGCGAAGCGTTCCGCGCCGCCATCGACTGGGGCTTCCTTGTGTTGTTCGGCATCCTGCTGGGCGCCGGCGGCGTCCTGCACGGCGTTGGCGTCGACCGCTGGATCGGCGACATCCTCGTGCCGCTGGCCCGCGTCGCGGGAAGTCCGGCCGCCCTCCTCATGCTGCTCGCGGCGGCGGTCGCGCTGTCGCGGCTCGTGTTGCCCTGGATTCCTGCCACGCTGCTGCTGAGCCTCGCGCTTGTCCCGGTGGCCACCCGCCTCGGACTGTCCCCGTGGACGGCGGGGTTCGTCGTCCTGGTCACGGCCAACGCGTGGCTCCATCCGCGGCAGAGTGATTACTGCCGGGTGGTCCGGAATGCCACGCAGGGAGAACTGTTTACCGACCGGCAGGCTGTCGTGGCGGGCGCGCTCTTGACTGGTCTCACCCTGCTCGCCCTGGCGGTGAGCCTGCCGTACTGGAAGCTCCTCGGACTACTGGCGCCGTAGACGGTCAGGCCCTGCGATAGAACCACCGCTCCAGCTCACGCCCCCGCAGCCGTACCATCGTCGGCCGTCCGTGGAAGCACGAGTAGGGATCCTCGGCGCGCGCCAGTTCGTCGAGCAGCGACGTCATCTTCGTCTGATCGAGCCGATCGCCGGCGCGAACGGCGGTGTGGCAGGCCGTCGCGATGGCGAGGCGCTCCTCGAGGTCGCGGGCGGCGTGCTCCTCGCGGCCGGCGCCGAGATCGGCGAGACATGACCGAAACAGGGTGACCGCATCCCGGTCCGCGGCGATCGCCGGGACCGCGAGCAGGCGAATCGTCGCCCGTCCGAAGGGCTCGACCTCGAACCCGACGGCCGAGAGCGCCGGACCGAGCTCCGAGGTGAGCGCCTCCTCCGCGGGCGACAGTTCGACCACCACCGGCGTGACCAACCCCTGCGCCTGCGCCCCTCCGGCCCGGCGCCGGGCGAGCAGGCGCTCGTACAGGACGCGCTCGTGCGCGGCGTGCTGATCGATGAGCACCAAATCGCCGCCCGCGTCGCCGACGATGTAGGTCAAGCCCAGCTGGCCGAGGACGCGAATCGATGGCCACGCCGGCATCGCCGCATTCGCCGTCCACAGCGCCGGAACCGCGGCGTCGAAACCGTAGCCGGCGCCCGGCTCGGCGACGCCGGTCGGTGGGCCGGCGGCGGCCGGCTCGAAGGCGGCGGGGCCGCCGGCGCTTCCCACGGTGCGGGCAGTACCCCGCGCCGTATGCACCAGCGCGACGCCGTGGAGGACGCGTCTAACCTCGCGCACGACGTCGTTGAACAGAGCCCGCTCCTCGGCGAACCGCACTTCGGCCTTTCGGGGGTGGATATTGACGTCAAGCAGTTCCTGTGCCACCCGGACGTGCAGGACCGCGGCCGGGACGCGGCCGTCCGGAATCAGCGTGTGAAACGCTTGGTCGAGCGCGCGCGCGAGCAGGGGGCTGCGCACCGGACGGCCGTTGACCAGGAACCATTGATGGGTCCGGCGGGCCTGCGCGACCTGGGGCGTGCCGAGGACGCCGGTGATCCCGGTGAGCCCCTGCGCGTCGATCGCGAGCGTATGGTCTTTGAGCGCCGGGCCAAGCACGCGGCGGGCGCGGTCCTCGAACGGCTCCGGCGGCATCCACAGCACTTCGCGGCCGGCATCGACGACACGGAAGGCGACCGCCGACGCCGCGAGCGCCAGCGCCTGCACCGTCTCCACGATCACCGCGCTCTCCCGGGCCGGCGATTTCAGGAACCGCCGGCGGGCGGGCGTGTTGTAGAATAAGTCTTCGACCGTCACCGTGGTGCCCTCGGCGGCGCTCGTCGCGGTCGCGGCGTGGCGCGTGCCCCCCGTCACCGTGAGGGTGGCCGCCGTGTCCGCGCCGGGCGGCCGGGTCACGATGGTCACCCGGGCGACCGCGGCGATGCTCGGCAGCGCCTCGCCGCGAAACCCGTAGGTGCTGACGCGGCGGAGATCCTCCGCTGACCGGATCTTGCTCGTCGCGAACCGCTCGAACGCGACGGCGAGCTGCTCCCCCGGGATCCCCGCGCCGTCGTCGCTCACGCGGATGAGCCGCGAGCCGGCGCCGTCGACCTCGATCGTGACGCGGCGGGCGCCCGCGTCGAGGCCGTTTTCGACCAGTTCCTTGACGACGGAGGCCGGGCGCTCGACCACTTCCCCCGCGGCGATACGCTCGGCGGCGGCCGGTGGGAGCACTTCGATTCGGGGGGCGGTCACCGGCGGGCGCGGGGCAGCGGAAGGGCGAGCTGCTGGCCGCGCGACGGCCCGCCTCGCATCCGGCGCCCCCCGGGCTTACGGCGTGAGCCGTTACGCGCGCCTTCCGCGGCGCGCTCGAGCCCGTCGAGCACGTCGCGCGCCCGGCGGATGACGGCGTCCGGCACGCCGGCGAGTCTCGCCACGTGGATGCCGTACGACGCCGCCGCGGCTCCATCGGCGATCCGGTGCAGGAACACCACGTCGTGGCCCTCCTCGCGGACCAGGACCTGGACGTTGGCGACGCGGTCGAGCTGCGAGGCCAGTTCGGTCAGTTCGTGGTAGTGGGTCGCGAACAACGTGCGGGCGCCCACGCGGTCGTGCAGGTCTTCGACGACCGCCCACGCGAGACTCATCCCATCATAGGTGCTGGTGCCGCGTCCCACCTCGTCGAGGATCACCAGGCTGCGCGCGCTCGCCTGCGTCAAGAGGCGCGCCACCTCGATCATCTCGGAGAGGAACGTGCTGCGGCCCGCGGCGAGGTCGTCCGTGGCGCCGACGCGGGTGAAGATGCGGTCGACGAGTCCGATCTCGGCCTCGCGGGCAGGCACGAAGCCGCCGAGCTGCGCGAGGATGACGAGCAGCGCCGTCTGCCGGATGAACGTGCTCTTGCCGCCGAAGTTCGGCCCGGTGACGATGAGGACATCGCGGTCGGAGGCGCCCAGCGCCACGTCGTTCGCGACGAAGCGCTCCCGCCCGAGGGCCTCCTCGACGACCGGATGCCGGCCCCCCACGATGCGGATCTCCCGGCCGGCCGTGACCCGCGGCCGCACGTAGGCGTTGCGGACCGCCACCTCAGCCAGCGCGGCGTAGACGTCGAGCTCGGCGAGGGCGCGCGCGCACGTCTGCAGGCGTTCGGTTTCGGCGCGGACCTCCGCGCGTAGAGCGCAGAACACCTCGTACTCGCGGGCGTTGATCCGGTCCTGGGCGCTCAAGATGAGCGCCTCGCGCTCTTTCATCTCCGCGGTAATGTACCGCTCGGCGCCGGCGAGCGTGCCTTTCCGCACGTAATCCGCCGGCACGAGATGGGTCTGCGACTTGCCGACCTCGATGTAGTACCCCATCACCTGGTTGTAGCCGACCTTGAGGCCGCGGATGCCGGTGCGCCGGCGTTCGGCGGCCTCGCGCCCGGCCATCCAATCCTTGGCGTGTTTGGCGCCGTCGCGCAGGCCGTCCACGTCGGCGTCGAATCCCGGCCGGATGACCCCGCCCTCGCGGGCGGACAGCGGCAGCACGTCCGCGAGCGCGCGGTGCAGACGGCCGGCCAGCTCCGGGGGCGGCGCGAACAGCGGGACAAGGCGCCGCAGAGCCGGCGCTTCGAGCGCGGCGGCCGCGGGCACGACGGCCGGGATCGCCTCCAGCGTGTCGCGCAGGCCGGCGAGATCGCGAGGGCCGCCCGCGTCGTGGCTCAGGCGGCCGAGCATCCGCTCCAGGTCGCCGAGCGCGTGCAGCGACGCGCGAATGCGCTCGCGGATCGAACCGGTCTCCACCAGCGACTGGACGGCGTCCTGGCGGATTCGGACCGCCTCGACCTCGTCGAGCGGCTGCGCGAGCCACCGCCGCAAAAGGCGTCCGCCCATCGCCGTCTCGGTGAGATCGAGGACGTCAAGGAGGGTCCGGCCCCGCGGCTCGTCGCGCGCCGAGCTCCAGAGGCCGAGCGCACGGCGCGTAGAGTCGTCCACGACGAGCCCGCTCTGAGACGAGAGCAGGCGGAGGGTTCGCAGGTGCGCGAGGGAGCCCCGATGCGTCGACTGGAGGTACTGGACGAGCGCGCCGGCCGCCGCCGCGGCGGCCGGCGCGGACTCGAGTCCGAACGCGTCGAGCGCCGCCACCCCGAGGTGCCGCCGCAGTTCGCGCGCGGCAACGTCCGGGTCGAACCGCCAGGCGTCGTAGGGTGTCACCACCGCCGCGGCCGCGTCACCCATATTTTTGAGGCCGGGGATCTCCGGTGAGGCGCCCCCGCCGTTGCGGCCGCCGTCGGGGACCACGATCTCGCGCGGCCGCCACCGCGCCAGGACGTCGTCCGGACGCTGCGGGGCGGCCCCGTGCGCCGCGACGAACTCGCCGGTCGAGACGTCCGCGAGGGCAATGCCCCAGATATCCCCCTGGGTCACCGCGGCCGCGACGAAGTTGTTTTCTCGGGCGGTGAGCAGGTCATCTTCGATCACGGTGCCGGGCGTCACGACCCGCACGACCTCGCGGCGGACGAGCGTGCGCGCCTGGCGCGGATCCTCGACCTGATCGCAAATCGCGACCCGGTGCCCCCGATCGATCAGCCGGCGCAGGTAGGTGGGCAGGGCGTGATGCGGGATGCCGCACATCGGGATTCGGCGGCCCTTGGCGACCGGCCGGCTCGTCAGCGTGAGCTGCAGTTCGCGGCTCACCACTTGCGCGTCGTCGAAGAAGGCCTCGAAGAAGTCCCCGAGTCGAAACAGGAGAATGGCGTGGGGGTGCTCGTCCTTGAGCGCCTGGTACTGGCGCATCATGGGCGTGAGCTCGGTCATTTGCCTCTGACTTCGTCGCACCGGAAGGGGGTCCTGTTCGGATTGGGGGATCACCTTCGCCGCGCGGCGAAGCTCAGCCGATGTGGACAACACCCAATCGAGTGGAACAACCGTCCGGCGCCGCCGCCGGCGGGGAGGCCGGGGCCGGCGCGCGCGTCCGCAGACGGTGACGGCGGCCTCCCCGGCGCCCTCGCCATCGCGACGCGCAGCCACGCCGGCCGCCTCCAGTTCGAGCGCGGCCGCGCTGGCGGCGGAGGAGCAGGCCTGGGAACGAACGCATCTCGAGCAGGTCATGTTTCGCCTCGCCCGGGAGCACGCCGAAGCCGCGGCGCGGTGCGCCGCGGCGACCCCGCCGGATCGGGACGGGGAGCGCACGCACAGCCTGCTTAGCGTGCTCATGGCCTATTTTGCCGTCGAAGCGTTCATCAACATGGTGGGACAGGACCGCCTCGGCGGACGGTTCCGTCACTACGACCGGATGTCGCCGGAAGGCAAGTGGCTCGAGGTGACCCGTCTGGTGAGCAAGACCGGCCGCACGTTCGACGACGACGGTAAGGAGCTCTCCGCGCTCTCGACGCTGCGGTCCTGGCGCAACACGCTCACCCACTACAAGGGCCGGTACGAGGACACGCAGGCGGGCCGGGAAACGCAGGTCGATGCGCTGTTGAGCGCCGAGCACGCGAAACAGGCCGTCGACACCGCAACGATGCTGTACCGCGCATTCTACGAGCTGGACCGGCGGTCCCCGCCGCGGCAGTTCGTCTGGCTAGACGACCGCGAACCGGCGCGCCCCGCGGCGACGCCGCGAACGACCGTGCCGCCGTCGCGCCCGTCGCCCGGCCCGGCCGCATCGACTCCGGCGGGCCACGCTCACGCCGCTCCGGCCCCGGCACGTCGTCGGCGACGGCGCGGCGGCCGGGGCAGGCAGGCTCAGGGCGGTTCGACCTAGTACGACGCGACTCATCGTCGTCGCCGGACCGACCGCGACCGGGAAGACACAGGTCGCGATCGCCCTCGCGCGGCGGCTCGACGCCGAGATCGTCTGCGCCGATTCCCGGACGGTCTACCGTGGCATGGACATCGGCACCGCCAAGCCGTCGCTCGCCGAGCGGGGGCTCGTCCCGCACCATCTTCTCGACGTCGCAGACCCGGCCGATCCATTCACGCTCGCGGACTACCAGCGTCTTGCCCTCGAGGCGATCGACGGCATCCACGGCCGCGGCCGGACCGCGATCGTGACCGGCGGGACGGGGCTCTACATCCGGGCCGTGATCGACCGCGTCGCCGTACCCGCCGCCGCGCCAGATTGGGATCTTCGGGATCGCCTGGCCGTGGAGGAGCGCACGGGTGGCCCGGGCACGCTCCACCGCCGCCTCCGCGAGATCGATCCCGCCGCGGCGGAGCGGATTCACCCGCATAATGTGCGGCGCGTCATTCGCGCGCTGGAGGTGTGGACCGTGACGGGAACCCCGATGTCGGCGCTCCACGCTCAGGTGCGGGCCGGCCGGTGGGCCACGAACGCGGAGGCGGGCGCGGCCGCGATGGCCGCGCTGACGATGGACCGCGGGCGGCTCCGCGAGCGGATCGATCGCCGCATCGACGCGCAGCTCGCCGCCGGGTTGGTGGACGAGATCCGCGTTCTGCTTCGGGCCGGATGCCATCGCGCGCTGCCGTCGATGCAGGGCCTCGGTTACAAGGAGATCACCGCCTACCTCGAGGGCGAGGTGACGCGGGACGCCGCCGTCGCGCAGCTGCGCCGCGATACCTACCGCTATGCGAAGCGGCAGCTGACGTGGTTCCGCGCCGACCCGCGATACCGGTGGATCGACGTGGACGACGAGGGGGCCGAAAAGGTGGCGTCCCGGATCGCCGAATTGATCGGGGAGTAGCGGTACGTGGTATACGTGGTATCATGGCGACACAATGGGTTCCAAGAAGAAAGCGCGGCGGCGCAGGCCGGAGACGACATTCTACCTTGGCGACGATCTTTACCGGGCCCTGGAGGACTATCGCGTCATGTTCAAAGTTCCGCCCACAGCCAGCGCATTGGTCAGGGAGGCACTGCGACGTTTCCTCGAGGACGTGGATCGGCAGGAGGGCACCTTGCCCCCCGCCGCATGGGTCCGGGCCACCGCACCAATGATGCGCCACTTCCGAGCCGGCCGAGCATCGGTGTCGAACGATCAGATTCTTGAGGCTCTTGAAAAGACCGACCGGACGACGACGCTCCTCGATCGGAAGTAGTTGAAAGCTGTCCTCGACGCCTCAATTCTGGTTCGCGCGGCCGTTCCGGGTCAACTTCACCACGACGGCGTTCGCGACTGGCTAGCGACGGTGACCGAAGCGTTTGCGCCCGCGGTATTGTTGTTCGAAGCCGTAACAGCTATCAGGCACCTCGAAGCGCATCACGCCATCGACGCAGAGGTGGCGGACGGCGCACTGTCGGCAGTCCTCGGCATTCGGGTGGCGATTCGGATGGCTCCTGATCTCTGCCGCCGTGCCTATGCACTGGCCCGCGAACTGGGAGTGTCCCGAGCCAGCGATACCGCATACTTGGCGGTCGCGCTGGCGGAGGGTTGCCCTCTGTTCACGTTGGACGAACGATTCCGGAATCACTGTGTGTCGCATGGATACGATGTCCGCCACCCGGTTCAGAGCGTCCCATAGAGCGCGGGACCCCGCCTCGCTCCGTGATATGATGGCGGCAGGAAGGAACGGAGGTGCTCGATGCGCGTAGCGCGCCGGATGGAACGGATTCCGCCGTACCTGTTTGCCGACATCGACAAGAAGCGCGCCGCGCTGCGGGCGCGCGGGGTCGACGTCATCAACATCTCCATCGGCGATCCGGACCTCCCGACGCCCGACCACATCGTCGACGCGCTGACGCGCGCCGCCCGGGATCCCCGTACACACGTCTATCCGCCCTACGAGGGAACGCGCGAGTTTCGGGAGGCCGTGGCCGGCTGGTACGCCCGCCGGTTCGGCGTGACCCTCGATCCGGGGAGCGAGGTGCTGGCCCTCATCGGTTCCAAGGAGGGGCTCGCCCACGTGCCGTGGGTGTTCGTCGACCCCGGCGACGTGGCGCTCGTGAGCGACCCCGGCTATCCCGTCTATAACGTCGCGACCCTCATGGCCGACGGCGAGGTCTACCCCGTGGCGATGACGCGGGAGCAGGGGTGGGTGCCGGATCTCTCCGTCATCCCCGGTGACGTGCTGCGGCGGGCCCGCGTGCTGTTCCTCAACTATCCGAACAACCCGACGGGTGCGACGGCCGACCTCGCGTTCTTCGGCCGGGTCGTCGACCTCGCGCGGCGCTGGAACATCCTCGTCGTCCACGACAATACCTATTCCGAGATCGCCTACGACGGCTACCGGCCGCCGAGCTTCCTCGAGGCGCCGGGCGCCAAGGACGTCGCGATCGAGTTCCATTCGCTCAGCAAGACCTTCTGCATGACAGGCTGGCGCATGGGCTTCGTCGTCGGCAACAAGGAGGCGGTCCAGGCGCTCGCCGTCCTCAAGACCAACATCGACAGCGGGCAGTGGGTGGCAATTCAGCAGGCGGCGGTCGCCGGCCTCACCGGCCCCGAGGCCCCGACCCGCGAGCGCGTGGCGATCTGGCAGCGCCGCCGCGACACGGTCGTGCGGGGACTGCGCGAGGCCGGGTTGGACGCGCCGAGCCCGCGCGCGACCTTCTATCTGTGGATTCCGGTGCCGCGCGGCCATACGTCCGCCTCGTTTACGACGGACCTGCTCGAGCACACCGGCGTGATCGTCACCCCGGGCAACGGCTACGGCGCGCACGGCGAGGGGTACGTGCGCATCTCGCTCACCGCGCCCGACGCCCAATTTGAGGAGGCGGTTCGCCGCATCGGCGATCATCTACGGGCGGCGCCTCCTTCGGAGACTAGCCCGCGGGATGCGCGGGCGTCGTCGCCGAGATAACCCCCCCCCGATGCGCACCACCGGCACACCGCTCGGTCATAAGCTGCGCCGCGGCCTCGCCGCCGAGGCGGCCTCCGGGGCGGGCGCCCGTCCGCTGACCGACGGGCTGCCGCGCAGCGGTCCGGAGCGCGCGCTCCTCGTCGGCATGCTCGGGGCCCGGGAGGACGAGGGCGAAGAGACCCTGCACGAGCTCGCCCGGCTCGCCGATACCGCGGGCGCCGCGGTGGCCGGTATCGTCGTGCAGCACCGCACGCGTCCCGATCCCGCGACCGCGGTCGGCGCGGGCAAGGTCGAAGAGATTCGCTCCCGGGTGCGCTCGGCCGGCGCGGACGTGGTCATCTTCGACCACGAGCTGACGCCCGCGCAGCAGCGGAACCTCGAGCGGGCGCTCGACACCAAGGTGCTCGACCGCACCGCGCTCGTCCTCGACATCTTCGCTCAGCGGGCGCGTACGCGGGAGGGCCGCCTGCAGGTGGAGCTGGCCCAGATGACGTATCTGCTGCCCCGGCTCGCCGGCCGCGGCGTGCTGCTGTCCCGGCTCGGCGGCGGGATCGGCACGCGGGGCCCCGGCGAGACCAAACTCGAGGTCGACCGCCGGCGGATCCGGACGCGGATCACCGCGCTCGGCCGGGAGATCAACGCGCTGCAGCGGCACCGCCAGCGCGAGCGGCAGTCGCGGAAGGACGCGGCCCTGCCGGTCGTGGTCCTCGTCGGCTACACGAACGCGGGCAAGTCCACGCTGCTCAACGCACTGACCCGCGCGCACGTCCTGACCGCGGACAAGCTGTTCGCAACGCTCGATCCGACGACCCGGCGGGTGGTCCTGCCCAATCACCGCACGCTGCTGCTCGTCGACACGGTCGGCTTCATCCAGAAGCTGCCGCACGATCTCGTCGCCGCGTTCCGCGCGACGCTCGAAGAGGTGACGGAGGCGGATCTCTTGATCCACGTCATCGACGCGAGCCACCCGCGCTGGACCGCGCAGCGCGAGGCCGTGGAGCAGGTGCTGCGCGAGTTGGGCGCGTCCGGGACGCCGCGCCTGACGGTGCTCAACAAAGCCGACCGGTTGTCCCCGGAGGCGCTGCGCGACGTGACGGCGGAGGAGCCCGACGGGGTGCCGGTCTCCGCCGTCCGCGGCGTCGGCCTTGCCAATCTGCTGCGCCGCATCGGGGCGGCGCTGCCCGGTCCGGTGGAGCGGGTGCGTCTCGTCATCCCGTACCATCGTCTCGCGGTGCTCTCGCGGCTGTACACGGCGGGACGCGTCGTGCGGCGCGAAGACGGCGAAGCCGGGATCGTGGTGGAAGCGGAGATCCCCGCCGCGGGTCTCGGACCGTTCCGGCCCTACGTCGACCGGGCATCTTTCGTCTGCGCCGCAGGCCCAGCGGCGCGGACGACCCACTGATGGACGGCGAGGCGATCGTCGATCCCAAGACGGCAGGGGCCGCCTCGCACGAGGCGGCCCGACGAGAAACGGCGAGGATGCGGTCGAAACTAGGACAGCCGGCGGATCAGGGCGACGGCTTTCCCGATGATCGTGACGTCCCGCGTGATGATGGGCGACATCTTGCTGTTCTCGGGCTGCAGCCGGATGTGGTCCCGTTCCTTGTAGAAGCGCTTGACCGTGGCCTCCTCGCCGAGGAGCGCCGCGACGATCTCGCCGTTCGAGGCGGTCGCCTGCGGACGGATGACGATGAAGTCCCCGTCGTAGATCCCGGCTTCGATCATGCTGTCGCCGCGGACGCGCAGGATGAAGGCGCCGTCTTCACGCACGAAGTCGCGGGGCAGCGGGAAGATGTCCTCGATGTTTTCCTCGGCCAGGAGCGGCGCGCCCGCCGCGATCCGCCCGACCACCGGGACGTTGACCACGCGTTTCGGCGGCTGACTGGCGCTGTCTTTCAAGACTTCGATGGCCCTGGGTTTGCTCGGGTCGCGCCGGATGTAACCCTTCTTCTCCAGCGCCGCGAGGTGGCTGTGCACGGTCGAGCTGCTCGTCAGCCCAAGCGCCGCGCCGATCTCGCGGACCGACGGCGGGTAGCCCTTGCGCTGGATGCTGTCGAGCAGAAATCCGAGAATCTCGCGCTGGCGTGTCGTCAGGACTCGGCCCACTCGCTGCCTCCCTCGCTTCGGATCGCCGGCACGGATAATGAGCGGACGGATTATAGCATAGAACCCGGCGCGACGCAAACACCTGTTCGCTTTCCCTGGAGCGCGCTACGCGCCGGGCCGGCGGGCTCGCGGTTAGAGGAACGCCCCGCCGTCGATGACGATGACCTGGCCGGTCAGGAAGTTGTCCGCCGTCGCAAAGGCCGCGGCCATGTGCGCGATATCCTCCGGGCGGCCGATGCGCTTCGCGGGGAACCGCGCCGCCCGGGCGGCGTTCTCGGCTTCGTGTCCCCCGTGCCACCGGGTCTCGATGAGCCCCGGGGCGATCGCATTCACCGTAATCGACGGCGCGAGCGCCCTGGCGAGCGAGAGGGTCATGGTGTGAATCGCGGCCTTGCTCGCGGCGTAGGCGATCGAGCTGCCGTTGCCGCGGACCCCGGCGACGGAGCCGATGTTAATGATGCGACCGCCGCCGGTCATGGCGCGTGCCGCCGCGCGCGAGCAGAAAAATGTGCCTTTGACGTTCACGGCGAGAATGCGGTCCCAGACGTCCTCGGTGAGGGCCTCGAGGTCCCGGTGGTCGATGAACGTGGTCGTGCCCGCGTTGTTGACGAGCACGTCGAGCCGGCCGAGCTCGCCTGCGATCCGCGCGATCATCGCATCGACGCCGCGCTCGTCCGAGATGTCGCAGGCCGCGGTGATGGCCCGCCCGCCGCGCGAGACGATCTCGGAGGCCGTTTCCTCGGCGTCTCCGCGCGAGCGGCTGTAGTTCACCGCGACCGCGGCGCCCTCGGCCGCGAGGGCCAGCGCCGTCGCGCGTCCGATGCCGGTGCCGCCGCCCGTGACCAACGCAACTTTGCCGCCGAGGCGTTCGTTCATCGCACCGCTAGATACGGGGCGGCCGCGGCGCGTTCCTCTGCATGAGCCGGCGCGACGGCGGGTCCCGAGGAAAGGGCGCGGGCCGTGGTGGGACCGGCGGCACCGCGAGGCCGCTGCCGCGGCTTCGCGCGCTCGACTTGGTCACCACCGAATGGAACGGCGAGCGGGTCGTGTACGTGCGCGACTATGAAGATCTGCTCGACGGGCCCGTGCTGCTGCCCCTACCGATCATGTTGATCGCGTTGCTGCTCGACGGCCGGCGGGACGCGGGCGCGATCCAGGTCGAGTACGCGCGGCTCTCCGGCGGCATGCTGCTCCCGTCCGCCGATCTCGACCGCATCGTCCGGGATCTCGACGCGCACGGACTGCTCGACACTCCGGCGCTCGCGGCCCGCCGCCGGGCGGCCGCCGACGCGTACCGGGCGGCGCCGCACCGGGCGATGGCGCACGCGGGCACCGCCTATCCGGTGGACCCGGCGGCCTGCGCGAGAGCGCTCCAACGCTATCTCGCCGGTGCCGGCGGCTCGGGTAATGGCGGGATCCCCACAGCGGCGCCGCGCGGTATCCTCGCGCCCCACATTGACTTTGCGCGCGGCGGCCCGATGTACGGCCGTGCCTATGCGCCCCTGGCCGGCCTTCCCGCCGGGGTCTGCGTCGTGGTCGTGGGCGTCGCGCACGCCGGTTCGACCGCGCCGTACGTGCTGACGGCGAAGGGCTACGAGACCCCGTTCGGCGTTGTCGAGGTGGACCGTCCGCTGCTCGAGGCCGTCGCGACGCGCGCG
Source organism: bacterium (assembly GCA_035934535.1). Taxonomy (GTDB): domain Bacteria; phylum Sysuimicrobiota; class Sysuimicrobiia; order Sysuimicrobiales; family Segetimicrobiaceae; genus DASSJF01. The sequence continues at coordinate 1,155 of DASYXS010000010.1, read as the reverse complement.
CCGTTCGATCCGCTGGACGAGGAGCCGGTCCACCGCGGGGAGCACTCGGTCGAGTTTCAAGTCTTGTGGCTGGCGCACATGCTGCGCGGGCGTCCCTTTACGGTGCTACCCGTGCTGACCGGCCCGCTCGACGCGCATGCCACGGACGGCACCCCCGCGGCCGTCCCGGCGATCGAGGCGTTTATCGGCACGCTCCGCGAGGCGATCGCCGCCGCGCACCGTCCCGTCTGTGTGGTCGGCGGCGTGGACCTCAGCCACGTGGGGCCGCGCTTCGGCGATCAGGAGGCGGTGGGGCCCGCGCTCGGGCGGCGCGCGTCCAGCGCCGATCTCGCTGCGCTCCGTCACGTGGAGGCCGGCGACGCGGAAGGGTGGTGGCGGACCGTCGCCGCCGACGGCAACCGCTGCCACGTCTGCGGATTGGGTGCGATCTATACCGTGCTGCGGCTGCTGGCCCCCGTGACCGGGCGCGTGCTGGGATACGACCAGGGCGTCGACCCCGCGGGCGGCCTCGTCGGGTTTTCCGCGGTCGTCCTCGAGTAGGACGCGGTCTATCCCCGCGCGCGGCCCCGGAACAGCCGCCGCTCCACCGTCGCGAGCCCGGCCGTGGATAAGAGGCCGAGCACGGACAGCACGACGATCCCGGCCAAGAGGCGCGACGTCTGCATGAGGTCCCCGGCGTAGAGAATCAGGTAGCCGATCCCGGCGGTGGCCGCGATCATCTCCGCGGAGACCACCAGGAGCAGCGACATGCCCGCGGCCAGGCGCAGACTCGCGAACACCATCGGCACCGACGCCGGGAGCTGCACCTTGGTGATGATCTGCAGGCGGCCGGCCCCGAAGCTCCGCGCCGCCCGAATGAGGAGGGGATCGACGTCGCGGATCGCGGTGGCGGTTCCGATCGCGACGGGGAAGAACGCGCCGACGGCGATGAGCGCCACCTTCGGCGCCTCGCCGATGCCGAGCCACAGGATGAGGAGCGGCAGCAGCGCGATCTTCGGGATCGGGTACACCGCGGCGATGAGCGGATCCGCGACCGCCTCGGCGCGGCGCGAGACGCCGGCCAGCACCCCCACGATCAGCCCGGCCGCGCTGCCGAGGGCGAAGCCGGCGCCGATGCGGCCCAGGCTGGCGCCGACGCTCCGCCAGAGGTCGCCC
>DASYXS010000176.1:0-28561 GCA_035934535.1 bacterium | reverse complement strand
ACCATTAGGGCTGGGCTGAAATATGGTCAGGCTTTGGCGGCCTGGAGTTGCGGTTTCGAAGGCGCACGTGGCGGCATGTATGCCGTTGATCGCTCAACATTTGACAAGCAGATCCGACGGTTGATGTCGGGGCGGAGCTTCGATGTCGCCCGTCCAACCTTCGCGCGGAGTGCCGCGATCGTCCCTTGTCCTTCTTGTCCTCCCGAAGAGGTGCGAAGAAAGACTCGTCACGATTGAATTTTTCGCAGGGCCGGTGAGGGAGACACGGATGATAATGGTACCTGAGTGGTTGAACGCCTCAGGCGGACACTAGCAGTTCCTTACGGAACATTCGCTAGCTGAAGTGCGCCAAATTGGAAACTTCTATACCAGGTTGGTGCATTGACTACAGTTAGGCTACAGCACGAGCGTGGGTCGTCATGCGAACGCCCACAAAAGCCGGAAAATCTGGAGCGGGAAATGGGATTCGAACCCACGACCCTCTGCTTGGGAAGCAGATGCTCTACCACTGAGCTATTCCCGCTCGCCCTGCGGTGCCGGAATACGGCATTTGTTATTATAGTCCCTGCTTGCGCGCACCGTCAAAGACGGGTGCACTCTACGGGCCACCCGTCCAAACATGCGTACATCCGACCTGTTTAGGGTAAGCACTGTAGTGGTCGTTTTTGGTTCCTGCCATCCTGCTGCCGACCACGATAAACACAATAAGATAAGGAAGGTGCCTACGTGACGAGAGCCGGATCGCTCTTGTTATCGATGTGTGTGATCGCGGCGCTGGCGGTCTTGCCGGCCGCCGCCGGGCCGGGCCCGAAGGGCGGACCGGGAGGGCCCCCGGGTCAACACCCGATGGTCCGCCACGCGGGAGACCCCTTCTGTCCGGCCAGGACGCTCGTTGCCGGCAACGTCGTTATTCCGGCGGGGCAGTGCTTCATGCTGTCCGTCCTGCGCGATCGGACCGGGACGTTCCTTGCATTCGTGCCGCAGGGAGAGAGAATTCCGCCGGGGCAGCTCGTGCGGCTCAACACGCCGGCCGGTCCAAAACTCAAGGGCCGGTTATTCCTTATCCCGTTGTCGACCACGGGGATCCTTGTGCCGCTCGACACGATGACGCTGGTCGCTGTCCAGATCGTGCAGCTTGCCGCAGCGGTACGTTTCATCTTGACAGGTTTACCGGCGCCGGTGCAGCCCGTCGACGTGCATGAGCGCTAGTCCGTTCGCGGGCGCGGGTAAGTAACCGAACACGAGGCCCCCGGGCCTGAGCGGGACCGGGGGCCGTACTATTGGGACCGATCGTCGAGAACGCGTCTCCCGCGGGATCTCGCTTTCTCAGCCTTCCGTCGGCATATGGAGATACATGGACTGGATCGCGAGGCGTCCGGGTCCGGTGAACCGGTTCCAGAACAGGTTGCCCGCGCTCGCGAAGAGGCCGGTGGAGACCTTTTGAAAGATCGTCTGCATCTGCACGCCGCGGTCCTTGTAGATCCAGCCGCCCGGCTCGACGTCAATTTGCTCGCCCGCCCCCAGCGTCATCGCAAAGACGTTCCCGTACCCGTGGAGCCAGACGACGCCTTCCGAGCCGGCGCACGAGAAAGTGTCGATAAAGAAGCCGGTGCCGCCGAACAAGACGCTCGCGGCGCCCTTTACGCGGGTGAAGGTGTAGTTCACAGCGTCGGTCGCCGCCAAAAACTGGTGCTCCCGCACGTCGATGGCCTCGCCGGCCTTCAGGTGGAGCGCAAAGACGTGTCCGGCGCCGTCCCGGCTGAACGCGATTCGCCCCGGCCCCTGAGCCTGCGTGACGAAGACCGGCATGCCGGACAGGACGCGTTTTACGGCGCCCTTGAGGGGCTTGAGGCTGATCTCGACGCGTGGATCCTTCCATAGAAGGACGTGGTGCTCGAAGTACGCGGGGACGTTGCCGAGCTCGAGCTGAAGCACGGGGACGAGCTCGCCGTCGATGTGATACGTGACACCGCCGAACGTCTCCCCGCGCGCTTCGGTCGCCAACACGGTCGGAACCGCCATTGCGACACCTCCCCGCAGTCTCTGCCGGTCTCGTTATGCCCGCCGGCCGCTACCGCGCGACCCGCTGCGCGAGGCGGCGATCGAGGAGGGTCACGAGCGCGCGGGCGATCATCTCCTTGCCCTGCACGACCTGTTCCACGGTGCCGTCCGGCCGCACCAGGTGGCCGGTGTGCGTGCCGTGCTCGATGTCACGCATGTCGTTGGCGACCACGAGATCGGCGTGCGTCCGGCGCGCCCAGTCCGCGGCGATGCCCACGAGGTCGCCCGCCGATTTGTCGACCTCGAGCTTGAAGCCGATGAAGAACGTATGCGGCGCGAGGTCGCGGACCAGCGCCGCCGCCTTCGGGGTCGGGACGAGGCGGACGTTCCACTCGGTCATGCTGCTCGAGACCTTCTCCTCGCGGGTTTCGGCCGGCTGAAAGTCGAGGACGGCCATCGCGTGGACAACCGCGTCATAGCCGGTCGGCAGCTCCTGGCGGAACACCCCGACCAGGTCGTCGACCGTGTCGATCGGCAGCACGCGCAGGTGATCGATGCGGCCGCCCCGGACGAGCGGCAGCGCGCTGCCGCGCCCGTAGACAAACGTGACGTCCGCGCCGGCTTCGAGCGCGGCCTCGGCGATCAGCGAGCCGAGCCGCCCGGTGGACTTGTTGGACACGAACCGGACGGCGTCGATGGGCGCCCGTGTCGGGCCGGAGGTGACAAGGATGCGGCGTCCGCGAAGACTCATAATGATAACTTCTACGCGGTCCGCTCCCGCGCGTCCTCGCGGGTCTCCTGAATCGCGAGCTCGATCTCTTCCCTGACCGCGGGATCGCGTTCGTCGGCGAGGCGCGCGGTCAGGTGTTCGCGGGCGGCTTCACCGCCGATCCGCCCGAGCGCCCAGGCGGCGTGCGCGCGGACCAACGCATCCGCGCCGGCGAGCGCCTCGCACAGCGCCGGGACGGCGGCCGGGTCGCCCGCGTTGCCGAGCGCCACGGCGACGTTGCGGCGGAGGCCGCTCCGCTTCGCGCGCTTCACCGGCGAGCCGCGAAAGCGCCGCCGAAACTCCGCGTCGGTGATATTGAGCAGCGGAATCAGCTCCGGCCGGGCGCCGGTCTCCCCGCGCGGCGCGAGCTCGGGATGCCGGGCGGACGCGGTGCGCGCGTTGTGGGGGCACACCGTCTGGCAGATGTCGCACCCGAAGATGTGATCGCCGATCTGCGGCCGCAGGTCCCGTGGAATCGGGCCGCGGTGCTCGATCGTGAGATACGAGATACAGCGGCGCGCGTCCACCGTGTACGGGTCGACGATCGCGCCGGTCGGGCAGGCGTCGAGACAGATCCGGCAGCGGCCGCAGTCGCCCTCGGCCTCCACGTCGGGGGCGATCTCGAGGTCGGTGAGGATCTCGCCGAGGAACACCCACGAGCCGTAGGTGCGCTGCGTGATGATCATGGTGTTCTTGCCGAACCATCCGATGCCGGCGCGCCGCGCGGCCGCCCGATCGATGACCGGCCCCGTGTCCACGTAGTATCGCGCGACGCGCGCGCCGCGGCTCCGCAGAAACTCCGCCAGCCGGCGCAGGCGCGGCTCCATCACGAGGTGGTAGTCGTCGCCGTGCGCGTACCGGCTGATCCGCCCGCGCGGCCCGCGGGTGGAGGACGCGTCGTCCGCGCCGCCCGGTACCGCGTCTCCGTAATAGAGCGCCACTACGACGAGCGAGCGCGCGCCGGCAACCAGGGCCGCCGGCGCCGGCGACCGGGGCGCGTTGCGGGCCATGTAGGCCATCTCGCCGTGGTAGCCGCGGGCCACCCACGCCGCGAGCGCGCGGCCCTCGAGCGCGAACGGCGCGGCCGTCGTGATGCCGCACAGGTCGAACCCGGCCGCCCGCGCTTCGGCCTTGACGGCGGCGGCAAGGGAGACGGGAACGTTCACGGTTCGAGTATAGCATCGCCCTTTGCGGAGGACTCGCTCGGACGCGCGGGAACCTGTCGTATCGTGAACGCGTCTCCCACACTTGCGGCCACGGACGTCGCGCGGGCGTTCGGCCGGCGCCGGGTGCTCCGCGGCGTCTCGTTTCGCGCGTACCCCGGCGAGATGATCGGCATCGTGGGGGAAAACGGCGCCGGCAAGACGACGCTCATGCGGATCGCCGCGGGTCTCCTGCCGGCGACGAGCGGCCGCGTGGAGATTCACGGACGGCTCGGCTACTGCCCCCAAGAGTCGCAAACCCACGGAGCACTGACGGTGGCGCAGAATATCGAATGGTTCGCGGCGGCCTACCGGATGGCGGATCCGGGACCGGCGGAGGCGCTGATGCGGCGCCTGGCGTTCGATCAGTACCGCCATGCGCTGGTGCGGGACCTCAGCGGCGGGACTCGTCAGAAGCTCAACTTGGTGCTCGCACTGATGCACGCGCCGACGGTGCTGCTGCTCGACGAGCCCTACCAGGGCTTCGACTGGGAGACCTATCAGCGGTTCTGGGCACTGGCCGAGGAGGCGCGCCGCGCCGGTCAGACGATCGTCGTCATCTCGCACCTGTTTTACGATCTCGCGCGGTTCGACCGCGTCCTGCGGCTCCGGGGCGGCGTGCTGGAGGCGGAACCCACCGCGTGATCGCGCAGTTCGGGACGACCTTCCGGCTCAGTCTCGTCGAGCAGAAGCACAATCGCTTCGCGATCGCGCTTCTTCTGTGTTACCTGCCGGCATGGTACGGCATCATCGCCGCGCTGTCGGCAGGCACGATTCAGTTCACGCTGCGCGCCTTCGGATTCATCGTCATCACGAGCCAAGAGCGTCTCGGCCTGTTGACCGGGATGCTGAACGCGACGACGCTTATCATGGGATTCGTCGGCCTGACCGTCATGCGGCAGTCCGAGGCCGTGGACCAGCGGCTGGTGTTGTGCGGGCACTCCCGCGCGGCGCTCGTGCTCGGCCGCCTCCTCGCGCTTGGCCTCGCGTCGCTCGCGGTGGCCGCCTACGCGACCGGGGTGCTCGCGTTGTTCTTCCCGTTGCGGCACTTCGCGCTGGTCGCGGCCGGATCGTTCGTCGCCGTCGCCGCCTACGTCGCGATCGGGATGCTGGTCGGGGTCGTGCTGCCCGGAGATCTCGAAGGCCTGTTCTTCATCATCATGCTGAGCATCGTCGACACGTTCATGCAGAACCCGATCGGCAGCGCGGCGGCGAACCACGCGGTCGTCGAGTTCTTTCCATCCTATCTGCCGATGCAGATGGTCGTCGCGGGCGCGCTGACCGGCCGTGCAGCGTGGTGGCAGTTCTGGGCGGGGTTGGGATGGGCCGTCGGGTTCGGCGTCCTCGTGCTGGCCGCGTTCTGGTACCGGACGCGGACCGAGAGGGCCCGCGGCTGATTAGACAGGCTTGGCCGCGGTGTCGGTATCGCGGTGGAACCCCACGATATGGAACGTGCCGAGACGCCGGTTGCTCGTCGGCTGCCACTCCACCTGGATCGGCGCCGCGAAGTCCGGGGCCAGCCGGCCGTGCTCGATCCAGTAGCGGGCGTGGCCGTCGTTGAGGATCGCGGGATTCGCCTTTGCGACCAGGGTAATCGGGCTGTCGACGACGTGTGCCTCCTCGAGCTCGGGCAGTGCTTCGAGCTCCGCCCGCAGCCGCTCCCGCACCGGGGCGGGCGGCAGCGGGTGCACGTTGACGAGGCCGATGTTGCGGCCGAGCGGTCCGATGATCTTCACGTTCGCGAGGTCCGCCGCGACCCCGGCTTCGTGCAGCACGCGCAGCACCACCTCGTTGGCCCGCGCGACCGCCTGGCCGTGATACTCCGGGGAGACGAGCGGCTTGAGCAGGTGCTTCAGCTTGCAGCCCTCGCGCCCGGGGTTTTCACCGATGCGCGGCGGGCGCACGCCCATCAGGTCGGCAAGCGCGCGGATCTCGGGCTTGTCGAGATCGAGGAGCGGCGCGTAATACCCGTTGCAGACCCGAAGGCCGAGCCGGCCCCACGTGTCGCTGCGGTTCGCGCCGGTGAGGACGAGCCGGCCGGCGGAGACGGCTTTGACCATGCCGAGCTTGATCTCGCGGGTGCAGCGGTTGCACGCGGGCCCGGCCGCCTGGACCCGGTGCTGTTTGTACTGCCCGAGCAGACAGCGCTGGCGGAGGCCGAGCGAGTCCGCGACCTCGAGGACGATCTCGTTGCCGCGGGCGTACGCGTACGGGCCCATGTTGACGGTGACGAGGAGCACTTGGTCGGGCCCGAGCGCGTCCCGCGCGAGGGCCGCGACGACGGTGCTGTCGAGCCCGCCGCTGAACGCCACCACGGCCGGCGCCCCGCCGGCCGTCTCCCGAATGTCCTCGATCAACCGGGCTCTCAGGCCGGCGACGTCGCCGGCGGCGTGGGGCAATGCCTCGAGTGAAGCGGTGACTTCCACGTCCCCAGCCTAGCCGATTCCCGGGCGGTTGTCATCCTGCAGGTCGTCATGTCGCAGCAGTTCATCAAGGGGCTCACGGCCGGCGCGGTCAAAGGTTAGCGGGTCCGGTCACACCGCCGGCGAGAAGTCCGTCGCCTGCAGCATCGCGGTGCGGATACTTTCCACGATGAAGCCGCGCTCGTGGCTCTTGTTCCGCGCGGTCTGCCACTCCGGATCGCCCTGAAAGGCGCCCCACCGCTTCTCGCGATCTTCCCAGTCTTGGTAGCGCGTGATGTAGACGAGCTCATCGACCTCACCTACGATCGTCTCCCAGAAGCCGACCACGTGGATGCCGTGTTTTTTGAACATGCGCATCGTGACGTCGCGAAACCGTGCGAGCACGTCGGCCTTTCGTCCGGGCATGCAGCGGTAGACACGGAGCTCGTAAACCATCGGCATCACCTCCGAGTGTGCGGCGGCGCGGTCAAAGCCGGCCGCCGTCTGGGCCAGGGTCCCGATCGGATCGAACCTACTTCGCGCCGGCGCGGCCGTCGCCGAACAGGAGGGCGAGGCCGCCGGACGACATGAACATCGCCCGGTGATCGTGCCCGACGCCCGGCACGATGTGGAGCGAGTGCGTCGCGAGGACCTCGGGGCCGAGGAGCGCCTGCACGTAGCGGAAGTAGCGCTGCCCGCGCTCGAGGCGCGTCGCGCCCTGCGCCATCGCCCCGCACGACCGGTCGAGCGAATCGCTGTTGGGATCCGCGTCCGCCTCGCCGAGCAGGTAGGCCACCTCGCGCCGGCCGTACTCGTGGACCATGGCGCCGGCCGCGGCGCCGCCGCCGAAGGCGGCGAGCGCCGCGGCCCCGTACTCGTTCGGCTCTTCGAGCCCGTACCGGTACCGGTTGAAGTCCTCGCACCGCTCGCGGGGATACGGGACGAGGTCCCGGTCGCCGTCGAGGCGGCGCGCGTCAAAGTAGAGGTACGAGGACGGGTTCGAGACGACGTAGCGCACCGCGAGGCCCGCGCGGCGGAGCGCCGCGTGGACGCGATTGAACGCGACGTACCGGTGGACAAACTGCCCGCCCGCGGAGTGTCCCGCGACAACGACCGCCCGCAGCGCCGGGAACCGGTTGCGGTCCAGCGCCGCGGTGAGCATCGCGTCGATCACCGCGTATGAGGACGGGCCGTGCTCCGGATGCACGGCGCGGTCGCCGATCTTCCAGCCCTCCGGCGTCCAATACGGGGTGCCGGGGCCGAGTGCGAACTTCTCCGCGTCCGGCGTCGCAAGAAACTGCGGCGCGGCGATCAGGGTCCCGTCCGCCCCGGCGCCGGCGGCGGCCGCGGCGGCGACCGTGCTGCCGAAGTAGACGTCGGCGTTCCGGAGCGTACCGTTGATCATGATGACAAGCCGCGCCACGGTCGGGTGCGGCGCCAGAACATCCCCTGTGGCGAACAGCGGCATCCGGAGCGACCGGCCGTCCGCCGCGATCGGGAACCACCGGTCGGCGATGCGGTTGACGGGCTGGCTGGGCGCGGACGGCTTGGTGCGTTCGGGACTCACGCCGACTGCTACCCCGGCGCCCGCGGCGACTCCTTTCTGCCTGCCGGCGCGCGGCCGGCAACGATGTAATCACAACAAGGGCTCCGGCGCGACGCGACCGTATCTGTGCGCGTGACCGCTTCCTCGCTCGTCTCCCTCGACGACGTGCGCCGCGCCCGGGCGGTCATCGCCGGCCGCGTGCACCGCACCCCGCTGCTCTCCGCCACGCTGCTCGGCCGCCGGACCGGGACACGGCTTTTCTTGAAGGCCGAGAACTTCCAAAAGACGGGGTCGTTCAAGCCGCGGGGCGTGCTCAACAAGCTCCGCAGCCTCACGCCCGAGGAGAAGCGGCGGGGGCTCATCACGATCTCCGCCGGCAACCACGCGCAGGCGCTCGCCTACGCGGCCGCCGTGGAGGGCCTGCGGTGCGTGGTCGTGATGCCGGAGAGCGCCAGCCCGGCGAAAGTCACGGCGAGCCGCGGCTACGGCGCCGAGGTGATCTTGCACGGCACGGTGCACGAGGCGCTCGACAAAATGCACGAGTTGCGGGAGTCGCGCGGGCTCACGCTCGTGCACCCGTACGACGATCCGTTTGTGATCGCCGGCCAGGGCACGGTAGGGCTTGAAATTTTGGAGGATCTGCCCGAGGTCGACCTGGTCATTGTGCCGGTCGGCGGCGGCGGACTGATCTCCGGCATCGCGGCCGCGGTCAAGCGGACGCGCGCCTCGGCCCGCGTCGTCGGCGTCGAGCCCGAGGGCGCGCCGACGGTGACAGACGCCTTGCGGGCGAGGCGTCCGGTCCGCCTCGAGCGCGTCGCGACGATCGCCGACGGGCTCACGGCGCCGATCGCCGGCGACCGCACCCTCGCGCACGTGCGCGCGCTGGTGGATGAAGTGGTGCTCGTGTCCGACGAGGAGATCGCGGACGGCGTCCGGGCCGTGCTTCAGTACGCGAAGCTGCTGGCCGAGCCGGCCGGGGCCGCTGGAATCGCCGCTCTGCTCGCGCGTCGCGTCGCGGTCCGGGCGGACGCCCGCGTGGCGGCGATGGTGAGCGGCGGGAACGTGGACCTGGACCGTTTGAAGCAGGTGTTGTGAGGCGTATCGTTGTAGGTTCGCCCTGCCGGTCGCGCCCCCGCGACGGGGACGGGCGGTTCACCCCTGTACGAGGAGGGAGCGGTGATCATGACAAGGCGGATGCTGGTTCTGCTTGTCGTTCTCTGCACCGCGGCTTGGGCGCTCGCGCCGGCCCGGCTGCCGGCCGGCGCGCAGGCGCCGCGCACCATCACTGTGGGGCTGTACGCGGACGCGATCAGCCTCGATCCCGAGGACTCCAACGACAACCTGTCGCTGGGCGTTGAACGGGAGGTCTACGACGGGCTGCTCGGATTCGACTCCGACATGAAGGCGATCCCGCAGCTCGCGACGTCGTGGGAGGCGTCGCCCGACGCGAAGGTCTTTACGTTTCATCTGCGCCCCAACGTCAAGTTCCAGGACGGCACGCCGCTCGATGCCGAGGCCGTCAAGGTGAACTTCGATCGCGCGCGCGACGCCGCGCACAAGCTCAAGAAGTACAACCTCTACGAGATGATCCAGTCGATCGATGTCGTGAACCCGACCACCGTGCGCTTCACGCTCAAGCAGCCGTTCGGCGCGATGCTCTTCAACTTCGCGCACCCCAGCAGCCGGGTCCTCAGCCCGGCGCTCATCAAGCAGGGCGAGGATGCGATCGCACGGCATCCGGTGGGCTCGGGGCCGTTCCGGTTCGTGAGCTGGGCGCCCGGCCAGCAGATCGTCCTCGAGCGCAACCCGAACTTCTGGCAGAGCGGCGAGCCGAAGGTGGACCGGCTGGTCATCCGATTCGTCACCGAGGACGCCAGTCGCGTGGCGCTCCTTCTGAGCGGGGAGGCGCAGTACATCTATCCGGTGCCCGGCGTGCAGCTCGAAGCCGTCTCGCGGGCGCAGGGGGTGGAGGTGCCGAAGCGCTGGAGCATCTTCGCCGGCGGCATCGCGATGAACACCCAGCACGCGCCGTTCAACATCCTGCAGGTCCGCCAGGCGCTAAACTATGCCGTCGACAAGAACGCGATGATCAAGGCGGTCTTGGCGGGTACCGCGCGGCCGATGGAGGCGCCGATGGCGCCGGGCGACGCGAGCTACCCGGGGCCGGTGCAGAAGGGCGGCTGGCCGTACGATCTCGCGAAGGCGAAAGCCCTCCTCAACGAAGCAGGTTTCGCGCACGGCTTCCGGACGGTGCTGTGGTCGACCAACCGGACGGAGTCGGTCCGAATGATCGAATTCATCCAGCAGCAGCTGGCCCAGGTCGGCGTGCAGGTGCAGACGACGCCGATGGAGGTGGGGACGCTCAGCGCGCTTCAGTACAAGCCCCTCAAGGAGAACCAGCTTCAGATGATTCTCGTCGGCTGGTCGCCGTCCACGGGCGACGCGGACTGGGCGCTGCGGCCCAATTTCGCGAGCGAATCGTGGCCGCCGGTGCTGTTCAATTTGGCCTTTTACAAGAATCCCCAGGTGGACGCGCTGATCCGGGCCGCGCTGTCGACGGCCGATCAGCGCAAGCGCACCGCCGCCTACGCGGAGGCCGATCGGTTGATTTGGAATGACACCCCGTGGATCTGGGCGCAGAACACGCAGATCCTGTCGGCGATGCGCAACACCGTCAAAGGGATGTTCACGCTGGGCGATGGGATCGTCGACCTGCGCAACGCGGAATTGATCGGACACTAGGATCACGGCGGCATCCGGCGGGCGACCCCCGCCGGGTGCCGCGCTCCCTCCCGAAGGGCGCCCGTGCTTCGATTTATCGGCCAGCGTCTCTGGCAGATGATTCCGATTCTCTTTGGCGTCTCGCTCGGGACGTTCGTCTTCAATCAGGCCCTCCCGGGAGATCCCGCTCGCCTGCTGGCGGGACCGGACGCCACCCTCGAGGATGTGCAGGCGATGCGCGCGCGCCTCGGGCTCGACCAGCCCTGGCCGGTGCGCTACGTCATTTTCGTGCGCGGCGCCCTCGCCGGCGACTTCGGCCGCTCCTACCGGACGCGGGAACCCGTCGGGCCGATCATCTCCCACTACGTGCAGCCGACGCTCGTCCTCTCGCTGGCCAGCACGGTGCTCGCCGTGGTGCTCGGGATGGGGGTGGGGGTTCTCCAGGCGGTGCGCCGCAATTCGCTCGGTGACTACGTCAGCACCGTGGGGTCGGTCCTCGGCGTCAGCACGCCGTCGTTCTTCCTCGGGCTGCTCCTCATCTATCTCTTCGCCGTGGATCTGCACTGGTTCCCCACGGGCGGGACGACGGCGGGCCTGCGGAGCCTCGTCCTGCCCTCCGTTACGCTGGGCGTGGGGGCGGCCGCGGCGATCGCGCGCTTCACCCGCAGCAGTCTCCTGGAAGTGCTCGGCGAGGACTTCGTGCGGACCGCGCGCGCGAAGGGCGTGCGGGAACCGTGGGTGCTCGCGCGCCACTCGCTGCGCAACGCGCTGATCCCGGTCCTCACGCTGGTCGGGCTGCAGTTCGGGTTCGTGCTGAGCGGCGCGATCATCGTCGAGACCGTGTTCACGTATCCCGGTCTCGGATGGCTCCTGATTCAATCGATCTCGTTTCGCGACTACCCCGTGCTGACGGCGGAGATTTTGCTGTTCGCGCTCGAGTTTCTGCTGATCAACCTCGTCGTCGACCTGCTGTACGCGGCGCTCGACCCACGGGTCAGCTATGCGTAGCGCCGCGGTCCTTCCCGCTCCGGTGGCGGCGGCGCGGCGGCGGCCGCGCGCGCGGTCGTGGAGCCGCTTCGTGCGGCGGCGCACCGCGGTCGCCGGCGGCGTGATCACCGCGGTGTTTCTGCTCGCGATGCTCGGGGGCTCGTGGATCTCGCCGTACTCGCCGGCGGCCGTCGACTACAACCACACGCTGACACCGCCGTCGCCCACGCACCCGTTCGGGACCGACGATTTCGGCCGCGATATCCTGAGCCGGCTCATCGCCGCCACCCGCTACTCCCTCGGGATGGGCCTCGTCGCGACATGCCTGGGTGCGCTCCTGGGCTCGGCCTGGGGGATCGCGGCGGCCTTCTACGGCAGGCAGTTCGACAATATCTCCATGCGCGTCGTGGACATCATCCTGGCGTTTCCGGGGTTTCTGCTGGCGATCGCGATCGCCGCGGCGCTCGGCCCGGGGCTCTGGAATGTCATCCTGGCGGTCGGCCTCTACAGCATTCCGACCTTCGCGCGCCTCGTGCGCGGTCCGGCGCTCTCGGCGATGGCCCAGGAGTTCGTGATGGCCGCGCGTGCGCTCGGGGCGCGCAGCAGCCGCATCATGGCGCGGCACCTGTTTCCGGTCGCGCTGCCGTCGATGCTGGTGCTGGCCAGCCTCCGCATCGGCACCGCGATCCTGATTGCCTCGTCGCTCAGCTTCCTCGGGCTCGGCGTCCAGCCGCCGACACCGGAGTGGGGCGCGATGCTCGCGACGGCGCGCGACTTCTTGGGCGTGGCGCCGCAGCTCGTGCTGGCGCCCGGGCTCACGATCTCGGTCGCCGTCCTCGGCTTCAACCTGCTCGGCGACGGCATCCGCGACGCGCTCGACCCGCGCCTGCGGGACTGACGCCCGCACGATCACCCGAACGACTATCCGCACCGGGCAGGGCCGCCGCGCCGGCGGCCCGTATTTGGATGTCGGAGACGCGGTCAATCGACGCACCAGAGGAGGCAACAACGTGGGACCCCAGGATATCCAGGCGATGCGGGCGCGGTTGGCGCGCGCGGAACGCAGGCTCCGTATGACGTCGTTGAGCTGGCTCGTGGCGGTGATCGCGATCGCGGTGTTGTGGATTGGCGCGCAGCAGGCACAATCCCAATCGTCCGCGCTGGTGGCGCGGCGGATCGCGGTGCAGGATCAAAACGGAAAGGACCGCATCGTCCTGTCGTTCGACACCAACAACCGCCCGGCGATCTGGTTGCGGGACGACGCCGGCAAAGACCGGATGTTCATCGGCTTCGGGAAGGAAGTCGGCCGTCCGCTGATCGGGCTCAACGATGAAACGGGCCGGCTGCGGCTCAGCATGGGATTCAGCATCGAGCGCAACACGCCCCAGGTCGTGCTGCTCGACGAAAACGGCAAGCAGCGCGGCTTCCTCGGCTTCGCGGCCAGCGGCGCGCCGACGCCGCAGCTGGATCTCGCCGACGAAAAGGGAACGGACCGCATCTACCTCGGCTGGAGCACCGCCGAGAAGCCGGTCGTCCTGGTCAGCGACGAGTCCGGCAAGACGCTCTGGTCGGCGCCGTAGGGAGGAAGCCCCGTGGAGAAAGAACTCGAGGCGTTGCAGCGTGATCTCGCCCGGTTCGAGCGCCGGACCCGCATTGTGTGGCTGGCCGGGCTCGCCGCCGCGGTGATCGTGGCGGTGCTTTGGAGCGGCGCACGGCAGGCGCAGTCGCAGTCCGCGTCGTTGTCGACGCATGCGCTCGTACTCGTGGATCAGAACAACCGGCAGCGGATCGTCCTGGCCAGCGATACCAACAACCGGCCAGGCATCTGGATCAACGACGACACAGGCAAGGTCCGGTTGCGCTTCGGTTTCGGGACCCAGCCGGCCTCACCGCTCTTCTACTTGGCGGACGAGACGGAGCGCCCGCGGGTGAACGTGGGTTTTAATGTCGAGCACGGTGATGCCCAGCTTACACTTTCTGACCCCGCGGGAACGATGCGTACGTACTTCGGCTTCGGCGTGCAGTTGCAGACCCCGCAGTTGGTGCTCAGCGACGAGCGCGGCAAAGACCGCGTCTACGCCGGATGGACAACCGGCGGCACGCCCATCGTCGATCTGAGCGACGAGTCCGGTACGATCGTCTGGCGAAGCGGAACGGCCGGCTCGGGCGGCGCCGCGCCCGGCACCGGCAGTTCGTCCGGCGGCAGCACCGGCACCAGCCCGGGCAGCCAGCACAAGTCCGGCGCACCGTAGCGGCCACGGCCGTCGGGCAGGGTGAAGGGACCGGCACCGGTCCCTTCGTCATTCTTCCGACCCCCCGGATGCCGGCAGTAGCGGGACGCGGCGGAACACCAGCCAGAGCGCGAGGTCGTACCCGATCTTGATTCCACCCGCGAGGAAAAACGGGAGCCCGCTCGCGGCGGCCGCCAGCGCGGCGCCCGACAGAACCGGCGCGACGCTCGCGGCGGCGGGGCGGATCGCGTTGGTGAGGCCCGCGGCGGCCGCCCGTTCGTGCGGAGGCACGAGGGCCATGGTATAGGCCTGGCGCGTGGGGACGTCCATGCTGGAGAGCGCTTGGCGCGCGAGCAGCATCGCCGCGGCGAGCGGCCACGTCGGCATCAACGGCACGCAGGCGAGAAAAACGTTGGAGGGCAGGTGCGTGAACACGGCCGTCCGCAGCATTCCGATCCGGTCCGCCAGCCACGAAGCCGGCAAGTAGGACAGCGCGGCGAGCAGGTTGGCGGCGAAGAAGAGCACGCCGAGGTGTTTGAGATCGATCCCGAACCGTTGATGGAACCAGAAGACGACGAGGCTCTGGACGACGAAGCCGCCCGCCAGCGCGTCCGCGGCGAAGAGGCCCGTGAGACCGACGACGATCCGGCGCGAGCGCCGCAGCCCGCCGCGGAGGTCCGCCCGCGGCCCCGGCGGAGCTTCCACGGCGCGCGACAAGGTCGCGTACACAGCGATGAGCGCGGCTCCGCATCCCGCGAACACCCAGGCGGTCGCGCGTTCCGCCGCGATCGGCTGCCACCCGGACATCGCGAGCGCGGCCGGCATGAGCCCGGCCGCCAGCGCGCCAAACGCCGCGGCGAGCGTTCCGGCGAGATTGTACCAGGCATACGGAAGCACGGCGCCGGCGCTCGCGGAGCGCGACAACACGGCCTGTTCGATCGGTTGGAACGGCCCGACCTCCTGACCGGTCGGGCTCAGTCCGCCGAGCGCGGCGAGAGCGAGCATGAGGCCGAACGCGGCCTGCGTGGCGAGCACGAGGCCGGCGGCGGCCGTCACGACGGCCGCCGCCGCGAGCACCCGGCGGCGGCCCCACCGGTCGACGAACAGGGACACCGCGGTCGAGGTCGCGGCGCTGCCGGCGAGCGCGGCCGTGAACAGCAGCCCGATCGCGGGGGGCGAGTATCCGATTTCGGTGAGATACAGCGCGAGCACGACCGAGAGCAGGCCATAGGCGAACATGCGCACGCTGCGCGCGGCGATCAGCAGGGCCCAGTCCCGCGCCGGCAGTCCGGTCATCCGCGCGCGCGCCCGCCCGGCCGCCGCGACGCGCGTCCGAGCGATCCGTAAAGCCCTTCGAAGAGCGCGACGCCGTGCGCTTCACGCTCGGAGTCTCCCAGACTGCCCCACCCGCGCAGGATGGCGTCGATGCCGGGGATCTCGGGGCGCGCGTAGCGTCCGTCCCGCAGGTCGATCTCGTGGACGATCTCCGCGATCGCACGGAGCCCCGGGTCGTGCAGTTCGAAGGCGCGTACCATCGTCTCGAAGGTGCACAGATTGCCGCGGTGTCCGAACGTCGCGCCGGGCATGTCGAAGGCGATCTCGTCCGGTTCCGGGGTCGCGGCGTAGCGGATGGCCGCGTGGGGGTTGATGAAGCGCCGAATCAACCACGCACACGCCAGCCGATCGACGTGCGGGTGCGGGCGCGTCACCCACCGCGCGGCGCGATAGGCGGCCGCCGCGGCGCGTTCGACCCGGCCGGTGGGCGGGCCCGCCGGCGTGAGGCGCTCGTCGAGGCGATCGAGTTTAGCCGCCACAGCGCGCCCGTCCGGGGACTCGAAGAAATCGGTTCGCGCGATGTCGGCGTGCTCCCGGCGCAGTTTGGCCACGGCGTCGCGCGCGTTGCCGCCGCCGGTCCCCCGGGTCTTCAGCAATCGCTCGAGGGCCGCGACACGCACGTCGAGCGCCGCGTAGTCCTGGCGGCGGGCATTCTGAAAGAGCGCCACAAGCGCTTCGTCGCTCATCCCCTCGAAGCGGTCGACGTGCATGAGCAGCGCCTCGCCCTTTGCGTCCTCGACCTCTTGGGCGAGCCATTGAAACGCTTCGATGCAGTCGGGCCGGCCGGGCAGTACGTAGACGCCGCCCTTCGGGGAGACGGCGCCGAGCGTCTTGAGCCGCCGCCACGCCGCGACGCGGGGACTCGAGCGGGCCTTCGACGGCAGGGAGTAGGAAAAGACGAGCCAGCTCACCCGCAGTCATCCAGCAGCCGCCGCACGCGTTCGGCGATGGCGTCCCGGGCCGCCGGGAACCCGTCGCTCACCAACGGCACGTCGTCCCACCGTTCCCAGGCTCCGCCCGGCGGCGTGAGATCACCGAGATCGCAGCCGAACGACACGACCCGCCACGCTGATTCCAGTTCGTCCTGCGCGACCCGCCGCGGGCGGAGATGTCCGACGTCGAGTCCGTCCCTGAGCAGTCCCTCACGAACCGGGGATGGGATCTCGGGCTCCGGCTCGATCCCGGCCGCGCTCGCGCGGACGTCGAGCCCGCGCTCCTGCGCGAGCCGGTTCAAGTAGACGCTGGCGATCACGCTCTTTGCGGCGCCGTGGAGACACACGAAGACGATCGTTCGCGCAGCCGACATCTCGTTCGACCCCCTGCCTGTCATTTGACAAGAACCCACGTGGGCTTGAGCAGCGCGAATCCGGCCAACCCAACGGCCGCCGTGACGGCCACGAGGAGCGGATTGTTGATCTTCCAGCGGGCAAGCGCGACCAGGCTCACGACGGCGATGAGCGCGGTGAGCCAATCTCCTACCGCGACTTTCGCCAACAGCGCCCCGGCGCCCAAGATCGTCCCAATCGCCGCCGCGTAGGCGCCTTTCACGAAGCCCTGGATGTTCTTGTTCTGTCGATGGCGGATCAGGATCGGGGCCACGATCAGGACGAGGAGAAAGGACGGAAGAAAGATCCCGATCGTCGACAGGATGGATCCCCAGACCCCCGCAACGAGGTAGCCTACGAACGTCGCCGTAATGACGACCGGCCCGGGGCTCAGCATGCCCATCGCGACGGCGACGAGGAATTGCTGTCCATTGAGCCAGCCCGTCTGCTGGACCAGGCCCTTTTCGAGGAAGGGCACGATCACGAGTCCGCTTCCGAACGTGAGGCTCCCGGCCTTCAGGAAGAAGACGAGCAGTTGGCCAAGGATCGATCCGGACGGCGCGGCGATCGCGCCGGCCTTCGCCGGGAGGGCGGCCAGCAGCGGAATGGTTGCCGTTTCCGATCGTCCGCGAAAGAGCGTCCCGTAGGACGCGATGCCGATCACGCCCGCGACGATGAACAGGAGCGCGACCTCCGCCTGCACGGCAACGGTGACGGCAAAGCACCCCGCGGCGATGACCCACTGCAGGCGGTCCTCCATCCCGAGCTTGGCCAGCCGATGGCACGAATACAGGATGAGCGCGATGACGGCCGGACTGACCCCGTAGAAAATCCCCTTGATCGGCGGAAGGTCGCCGAAGTGCACATACAGCGCGCCCAGCGCGGCTACAAAGAGAAAGTTGGGAAGGATGAAGGCCCAGCCTCCCGCCCAAGCGCCCCAAAACCCGCCGCGGATGTAGGAGATGAAGATGCCGACCTGGATCGCAAGCGGCCCGGGCAGCGACTGACAGACCGCGACACCCTCGCGAAACTCTTCTTTCGTGAGCCACCGCCGCTCTCCAACCAGCTCTCTCTCCATCTGGCCCACCAGGGCCACGGGGCCGCCGAAGCCGATGGTGCCGAGCCGGAGGTAATAGACGACGAGATCTCGGAGGGGCACCCGGCGCGCCGTGTCGTTGCGGTCCATTCGCGACTCTCCGGTCATGACGCTACGTCTCTGCGTACACGGCCGCCCGGCCGCTGCGAGGGAAAAACACGTAGAGCCGCTGTCGGCGTTGATCGAAGGCGCTGGTGTGCGCTCCCGCCTCCGTGACGATCTCCTGGACGATCGTCATGCCGCGGGTGTCCAGGACGTCGACCACCCCGGGTTGGCCGATCGCGACGTACAGATGCGATAGGGCCGGGTTGTACCAGATTGCGTCCGGTTCCGCGGCGATGTCCGCGTCCGCGACTTCGCGGCCGCTCTCCAGGTCGAGCGCGAGGACCTTGCCGCCGTCGCACGCGACGAAGGCCCGGCCGCGCTCCGTGTCGAGGTCCAACCCGTGAGGACCGCCAGACGACACGGGCCACCGGGCGCGTAATACGGCCGTGCCGGCGTCGAGGACGGCGACGCAGGCGGGCTCGCGGATATTGACCAAGAACCGGTCGCGGGCGGCGTCGTAGACGCACCATCGCGGGCGGCCCGGCAACCCGGCGTCCGCGACGACCGCACGGCGGCGGGGGTCGACCAGCCGAACGCGGAAGTCGTGGACATCGGCGACGAGAAGCCGCCGCCGCTGCGCATCCCAGGCCAGGCCGTTCGGCTTCGGGCCTACGGCGACTTCTCCGATGACATCGTTCGAAGGCGCGGCAATGACGAGAACTTTCCCCGCCCCGCGCGCCGCCGCGAAGACGAGCCGATCCTCCTGCGCGCACAGCACGCCGCTCGCCTCCGCGCACCCGGGAATCGTGCCGCGGTGGATCCCGCCGTCGATGACTTCGACCGTCCCGGCCGCGGTGTGCGCGACGAAGACCCGGCCCGTCTCGTGATCCACGTCGCCGTGGTCGAATCCCCCGCCGGGAGCGTGAGGCGGTAGAGCGATCGATCCCGCTGCCGTCAGGCTCACCGGATGTCACCGTCCCTCGGCGACTTCCCGCCGGCACCATGCGTATAGGGCGTCGTATAAGGGTGTCTCGAGCCGGATCTTCTCGTGGTCGTTGTCGCCGTGGGTCGCGGCGAATCCGTGCGCGATCGCTTTGAGGCCGGCGGCCTCGGGGACGATATTGACGTCCGCGGCGACATCCGCGCCGTGGACGATCTTCGCCAGCTTCCGAAGGGCGGGATCGTCCAGGTGGTACTTAACCATGATGGACTCGAAGCTGCAGCGGCCGTCGACGTGGCCCAACTCGACGCCCTTGACGTCGTAGGGGATCGCCTGTTCGCGTTCCGCCGCGGCGAGCACGTCGTCTGCCGGCACGTAAATGAAGACGGCGTCCTTGTCGACGAATTTCCGGATGAGCCACGGGCACGCGATCCGGTCGACGTTGGCGTTCTTGCGAGTAATCCACTTCATGCGGCGCCTCCGATGGCCGGCAGCCGCGCTGACGGGGGGCGGCACGCCGGGGTTTGGATGTAATAAGTGTTTCATACACTAGCAATATATGATACACACGTCAACCCCCCCCGGCGGCCAGCTCGCGGTCGCCGTGCGAGGTCAGCGCAGTCCGAACGCCAGGGCCGAGGCGATGGCCAGCACGCCGATGACCAGGGTGATGAGCGAACTGCGAAGGCGGCCGGCCACGGCGAGCACGGTGCGGATGGTGAGAAGGCTGACGATCGCAGAGACGGCCAGCAGAACGATCACGGGGGCCGCCCCGATCCCGGCCAACGTTCGGGCGCCGCCGTGCTCGATGACGATCGGCAGAAGCCCGGCGCCGAGGAGAGCGGGCACGTCGAGAAGGAACGAAAAGCGCAGCGCGGCCGTCGCATCGTAGCCGCGCAGCAGCAACGGTGTCACCGTGACGGCGCTGCGGCTCACACCCGGCGCGGCGGCGAGCCCTTGGCAGGCGCCGATGATGAGGGAGGCGACCGTCCCCGGCGCGGCCTGTCCGGAGTCACCGACGGCCGTCCGGGCCAGGCGCTCGCGACGCGCGTTGATCGCGCTGGTGGCCAGCAGGAGGATGCCGATCGCGACCATCGCGGCGGTTCCGGTCGCGGCCGACAGGGCGTGCTCGACCAGCACGTAAATGGGGATGCCGACGATCCCGGTTGTCAGCGTGGCCAGGACGAGGTAGCGCAGCAGGCGGGCCTCCGGCGTGTCCGAGAACGGCGCGCGGAGGCCTCTCAACGTGCTCTGGATGTCCGTGCGAAAATACCAGAGCGCGGCGAGGAACGACCCCATGTTCGCGAGGAGGCCCAAGACGTAGCCAGTGCCAAACGAATAACCGGCCGTCGAGAAGATCAGGGTGATCATGGTCTTGCTGCTGACCGGAAGCCATTCCACCACGCCCTGTACGATGCCGGCGAGGACGGCGAGCGCGATCGGTGACATCAGGGACGATTCCGGTATCCGCTGACGATTATCCCAACCAGGTTGGCGCGCAGGGGCAGCGCGGGCGGTCCGCCGGCGCCCGCCATTCGCCCGTGCCGATAGGTTCCGTCTTCCGGCCGCTCAGGGCAGGGCTGCCGCCATCTTCTTCCACTCTGCTTCGGTGAACGCGCGCATTGTTTCGGTGCGAATGAAACCCATCGAGGCGGCTGTGAGCACTCCCATTGCCGCGACTTCGTCGCTGGGTGACTCACTGATCAACACCGCGTCGTATTGACCCATCGTGAGGTAGAAGGCTTTGATCTCGCCGCCCCGCTCTTTGGCGCGCTTCTTCGCCTCCTCGAGCCGTCCGGGCCCTCCCTTGATCTGCTCCGCGCCCTTTTGCGTGAACTTAATGAGCGTGACGTACGTCGGCATATCCGTCCCTCCTCCGAGTCGAAATGTCTCTATCGGGCTGTGCCTTCTGTCCGTCCGACCGGGAACCTCTACAGGCACAGCCGGGCCGCCGCGCGCCGCCGATGCTATACTGGGCACCGGAGGGATGGCAGAGTGGACGATTGCGGCGGTCTTGAAAACCGCTAGGGGGCGACCCCTCGGGAGTTCGAATCTCCCTCCCTCCGCCAAGGCGGCACGGCGCGCGGCTACAACTCCCTACCGGAAGAGCGCACTTCCTCTCTCGAGCGTCGCGTAGTCGATCTTCCAGTCTCCGTTGACCAAACGCAGGCCGGCCCGCATCCGCGCACTCGTGGTCTCGCCGGTGCGCGTCGTGACCTGCGCGTTGAAGGCGGCGGTCGCGGCGTCCCCCGCGATCGCCGGCGTCACGCCGGTGAGGGAGAACCGAGCCAGGGACGAGCGCTCGAGCGGCCGCGGCCACGAGGCCGGCCGGTTGTAGGTGAAGTGCTCGACCCACGTCCGGGCCTCCGGGGCGCGCGAATGGACGAAGCCGTTGTAGACTTGGGTGAGCGTGTTCTCGACGAGCTCGGCGGCCGCGGTGGGATAGCCGACGAGCAGTCCGGCCTGCGCGTCGTGTACGAGGCCCTGATAGGCCCAATGCCACGGGGGAACGTCCGGGAACGGCGCGGCGGGATCCTGCGCGGCGGCCCGGCCCGCCGCGGACAGCGCGATGGCCAGCACGATAAACGCCGGCCGCCCGTACGACAGTCGAATGCGCATCGCGGTCTCCTCGTGACGGCGGGCGGGTCCGTACCCGCCCGCCCCGGACGCCTGCCTTAATTCGGCGCCGGCCGGCGTGTTTCCCCATGCCGTCGACCTGCCGCGGCCCGGGGCGCGGCGGCGTGACAATACTTGACTAAGTCAACTATCTCTGCCACGATGGCGCCATGACGGACCTTCTGTACCTTCAGGACAGTTATCTCCGCGAAGCCGACGCCGTGGTCCGGTCCGCCGGCGACGGGTCGGTCGTGCTCGATCGCACCGTGTTCTATCCCGGTGGGGGCGGCCAGCCGTCCGACACGGGCACCCTGCGCTGGGGGGACGGCGAACGGCGCGTCACCGAGATGCGCCGCGACGGCGACACGGTGTTACACGTCCTCGACGGCCCCCCGCCGGCGCCCGGCGCCGCGGTGTGCGCGGTGCTCGACTGGGACCGCCGCTACGCGATCATGCGGTACCATTCGGCGCTGCACGTGCTCGTCGGCGCGGTCTACCGGCTGTTCAACGCCAAGGTGACGGGCGGCGCGATCTACCCGGACCGCGCCCGCATGGACTTTTCGCTCGAGGACCTCAACAAAGATCGCGTCGGCGAGATCGAGCGTGAGACGAACCGGGTGCTCGCGGAGGACCGGCCGATCGTTGTGCGGTTTGTGACCCACGAGGAGTTCGCGCGGTCGGACCTCGTCCGGCTCGCCCGGGACCTCGTGCCGAGAGACGTCGACCGCATCCGCGTGATCGAGATCGACGGGTACGATGCCCAGGCGGACGGCGGCACCCACGTGGCGCGGACCGGCGAGGTCGGCGTCCTCCGCATCGTCAAGACGGAGAACAAAGGCAAGGCCAACCGGCGTCTCGAGATCCAGTTGACGGCCGCTCCGGCGCGCTTTGGCTCGCGCCAGCAGGCCCAGGGCGGGTGAGTGCGATGGGACACTACGTGCTCCTGTACGAGGTCGTCGACAACTTCGCGGCGCGCCGCGCCCCGCACCGCGAGGCACATCTTCGTCTCGTGCGCGAGGCGAACGCCCGCGGCGAGTTGATCCTGGCCGGCGCGCTCGGCGATCCGCCGACCCGCGCGCTCCTGGTTTTCCGGACCGCCGACCGCGGGGCCGTCGAGGCGTTCGCGCAGGGCGACCCGTACGTGCGCGAGGGTCTCGTGCGGCGGTGGGAGGTCCAGCCGTGGGCCGTGGTCGTGGGCGGCACCCCGTGATCGCCCGAGTTTGGACCGCGCGGACCACTCCCGTCCGGGCGCCGGCGTACGCGGACCATTTGCACCGGCGCGTGCTGCCGCAACTGCGCGGGCTCGACGGCTACACCGGAGCCTCGCTGTTCCGCCGGGACGCGGACGGCGAGAGCGAGCTCATCGTCGTGACGCGATGGCGGTCGCTCGACGCGGTCCGCGCGTTTGCCGGCGACGATCTCGACGCGGCGGTCGTCGAACCCGAGGCCGCGGCGGTCCTCACCCGGTACGACACGCGGGTCAGCCACTACGAGATCGTGATCGAGGATGCCTGATCGCGCCCTTGGGGCGCGCGTTGACGCCGTGCGGGCGTTCAACCGGTTCTACACGCGGCGGATCGGGCTGCTGCGCAAGGATTACCTCGGAAGTCCCTTTTCCCTGACGCAGGCGCGCGTCCTGTACGAGATCGCGCGGCGCCGCCGTCCGACCGCGTCCGATCTCGGGCGCGACCTGGACCTCGATCCGGGATACCTGAGCCGCATCTTGAGCGGGTTCGCGGCGCGCGGCCTGATCCGCCGGGTTCTATCCCCGGCGGACCGCCGGCAGCGGCTGCTCGTCCTCACGCCGCGCGGCCGGGGCGCCTTCGCGCCGCTCGACGCGCGGTCGCACGACGAGATCGCGGCGATGCTCCGCCGCCTGCCGCATCGCGCGCAGGCGCACCTCGTCGGGGCGATGCGTACGATCGAGGCGCTGCTCGACGCGCCGGTCAGTCCCCCCGCGCCCGAACCGCCCGGACGGCGCTCTCCGCGCTGAGCCACGCCGCCGCCCCGAGCGGCGCGCACAGCAGGAACGGCGCGGCGATGCCGAGGAACGCCGCGGCGCCGCCGAGGAGCGGTCCGACGAAGAACCCGAGGTCGCCCGAGCTGTTGTAGACACCCATCGCGCTCGTATAGTGCTCCCGCGTCGTGACGCGGGCGATCAGTGTCGTGAAGCTGACGGGGACGACGCCGCCGATGAGCCCGTACAGGGCGCCCACGATAAAGAACGCACCCGGCGTGTGGAGCAGCGGGACGAGCAGGGAGACCGCGGCGCGGCCGAGGACGGCGGGGACGATCAACCGCTCGGGGCCTATCCGGTCGGAGAGCCGGCCGGTGGGGATCTGGCACAGCGCGTAGGTCAGGCCCTGCACGGCGAACACCTCGCCCACGACGAGGACTGATTGACCCTGCGCCGCCACATAGAGCGGCAGAAACGTCGACCAGATCGCCGAGACCGCGTAATGCAGATGGTTCGCGGCGCACAGGCGCAGGACCACCGGTTCACGCAGGACTTCCCGGGCGTGCACCCGCGGCTCCGCGACCGCCGGCCGGCCGGGTCTCGTGATCGGCAGGACCACCGGCACGGCGGCGAGGGTCAGCACCGTCCCGAGGTAGAACGCGGCGCGGTCCCCGTACTGCGAAGCGACGAATCCGCCGAGTGCCGGCCCGAGGAGAAAGCCGAGGGACGTGACGGTCCAGAACGTGCCGAACGTCCGGCCGCGCGTGTGGGCCGCGGCGTCTTCGGCGACGCCGGCCATGAGCGGCGTCCACACCGCGCCGCGGGCGGTGCCGACGCCGGCGAGCGAAAGCGCGATCGTCCCCGCCGCACGCGCCTCGGCGGCCCCCAGGAGCGCCAGCGCGTGGAGGGCCAGGCCCCCGAGCAGCGTGCGCCGCCGCCCCAGCACGGCGGCGATCCGGCCGACTTCAAGCTCGATCACGCCCATCGCGAGGCTGAGCAGACTCGCGAGAAAGCCGATCGCGGCCGCGCTGTACCCGATGCGCGCGAGGTGCAGCGGGAGGACCGGGACGACGACCTGCCACGAGATCGCGTTCAGCAGGCCGGCGGCGCCGAACAGGCCGAGCCTTAAGCTCGACGTGCGCGAGACCGCGGGCTCGGACGGAACGGCGGCGGTCGTGACGTCGGTTCCGGACGGCGATGGCACGACGCACAGGTTGGACGCCGGGCCGCCGACTCCTCGAAGGGAGCGGAGGACCCGGCCCCCGCAACGCGAACATCGCCGGGCATGATTCACGCATCCGGCAGACCGACCGCGCGGCGCACGCGCTTTGCAATCTCCCTCCCTCAGTTCGTCGGCGACGGCGCGTTCGATCCGGCTCGGTTCCGGGCCCATGTGGCGCGGGCCGAAGCGCTCGGGTTCGACAGCGCGTGGACGCAGGAGCAGGTGCTGGGCTCGATGCCGCATCTCGGGCCGATCGAGACAATGACCTATGCGGCCGCGTGTACCGAGCGTCTGCGTCTCGGCTGCGCCGTGTTCGTCTTGCCGCTGCACAGCCCGGTCCATCTTGCCAAGAGCCTCAGTACGCTCGACCAGCTCAGCCGGGGGCGTCTCGAAATCGGCGTAGGCATCGGGGGGCGCCGGATGTTCTCCGCGTTCGCCGTCGATCCCGACCGGCTGGTCACCCGGTTCGTCGAGGGACTGCAGCTGATGAAGGCGCTCTGGACGGAACCGCGGGTGACGTTCAAGGGCCGCTTCTGGCAGCTCGACGGTGCAACCATGGAGCCCAAGCCGTTTCAGAAACCGTACCCGCCGATCTGGTTCGGCGCCGCCCATCCGAACGCGGTACGGCGCGCGGTCCGGCACGGCGACGGTTTCTTTGGCGCCGGCTCACAGACGACCGCGCGGTTCGCCGAGCAGGTGCGGATTCTGCGCGACGCCCTCGAGGAGCGCGGACGGTCCGCCGGCGGATTTCGGATCGCCAAGCGCGTCTACATCGCGGTGGACGACGACGCCCGGCGCGCCCGGCAGCGGGGCATGGCGGTGCTGCAGGCGCTCTATCGGCGCGCCGTCCCGCGCGATCTCGAGGCCGTGGCCGTCTTCGGTCCGCCGCGCGCGTGCGTGGACGGGCTCCGCGAGGTGGTGGAGGCGGGTGCCGAGATGATTCTGCTCACGCCGCCGTTCGATGAAGCCGCGCAGATGGAGCGCCTGGCCGCCGAGGTGATTCCGCGCGTGCTAGAATAAAACTCGCGTGGGGACGTAGCTCAGTGGGAGAGCACCTGCTTTGCAAGCAGGGGGTCGCCGGTTCGAGCCCGGCCGTCTCCACCAGCCCCAAACCCTGGCAGGACAAGGGTTTGGGGCCGATCGCGGATCCGAACTGAATAGGCGCTAAGGGCCCCAATGCCAATGTATGCCAATGGACGGGGCCAAAAGAACAACGGGGGCCGCCTTCTTGTTTGGACGGCCCCCGCGTATTGGGTGAGGTGCTACAGTCCCTGTAAAAGTTGACGGCCTGGGCTCCCATGAAAGCCCGCGTCAACCGCCAGCGAAGCACTCCGACATCAACACTGATGCGACCCGATGATCATTCTCCCATGGGTGCCGGGGGACAAGCCCCCGCACATACTATGAATAGGATCCCGGTCCCCTAACCTACCCGAGGGGCCTCACGCCCAAGCCCAGCTGAGGGCGACCGGGGTCGCGGTGATTATCGCTCTTCATAGTAGCATCGGCGTTCGGTCCACACAGTCCAAGCAAGTTCCGCCAACTTACGCGCTGTAGCAACCCGGGCATCCAGAGCGCCGCGCCTGGCTTTGATTCTTTCATAGTAGCGACGGAGAAATGGAGAGCAGCGAGTCGCCGGCGTCACGGCCTCCGTGAAGGCCCACCGCAGCCATTTGTTCCCCTGCTTGGTGAGAGGGCCGTGTGTGAGCCGTTTGGCCGACGCGTAGGTCGATGGAATCAATCCGGTGTGGCTCACGAACTTCTTCGCGGTCGCAAAGCGACGAACGTCATCCACTTCGTAGCGGATGAGGACAGAGAAGAAGGTGCCGATGCCAGGAAGAGAGCTGAGCCATTCGACGGCCGCGTCACCGGAGGCTAACTCTTTAATCAGTCGCTCAGTCGCTGCGATGCGCTCGTTGAGGACCTGGATTAGCTCCAGATTCTCGTGCACGAGCCTTTGATCGGAGAGGGGCAATTCGGAAAGATCCAGTTCTCGAAGCGCGTTCTTGCCGAAGAGGTCGGACGCGTCCGGCAGCTTTATGGCATGTTGGCCGAGTAACCCCCAGACGCGATTCTTCGTCATCGTCCGAATTCCGACGAAGAACGTGCGTTGACGCAGCACCCGCTTGCACGCGCGGATCTCTTTCGATGGAGCATAAGCGGGCGGAATTAGATCGGCACGCAAGAGGTGGGCCAACGTCTCGGAATCAACCTTATCGTTCTTGATCCGGGCATCTGCGATCGCTTTGACTTTCGCAGGATGTGCCAGTACTACCTCATCGACAAGTTCGTCCAGCCAATCGTAGACCGGGCCCCAACTGTAGCTCGCCTCCAGAACAGCCTTGACCGGCTCGCTGTATGGAGCGAGCACATGCCTCAGCCCCTCCAAGGAACTCGGGACCTGCTTGCGTTTCAGCACAACTCCATTTTCGTTGACGATGGTGAGATGTGATGTGGATTTATGCGCGTCGACCCCGACATACAGCACCGTGTTCGCCTCCCCTGTGGTGAATCGCACGTCGTATTTCGCGGCGAACAGCGGCTTTCATCATACCTACCCTAAGGGTCATCGCCGCTAAGATAATTTGACCCGCACGCCGAATTAGCCCCTGATACAGCCAGAATCGGACTACCAATCGTACTCTACATCGCAGCAACGAGGTGAGCAGACATGGCTGCACGGCCTGCCGCTCGTCCTCCTGCGCCCCGCGTCAACCTGGCTGAGACCGTCGAGCTCCTGCACACGCATCTGACCGCCGCCCTATGCCACACGGTGTTCCAGCGGGTTCGGAATCGGGAGCGCCAGCGCCGCTGGACGCTGGCGGCCCTGGCCCAATTCTGGCTCACCGTAATTCTCACGGCGCCGCGCTCTCTGACCCAGGCGCTCCAAGAAAGCGGGATGATGTTCCCGGCCCTGGGAGCGGCGGCCCGCACCTCGCCCGAGGCCTTCTTCCAACGGGCGGAGCGGTTGCGGCCCCACTTCTTCCAGACTTTGTACGAAGCGTTCATCGCGCAGCTGCTAGCAGATGCTCGCCCACTCTACGCCGCGGCGATGAACGGGTTGCGGGAACGCTTCGGCGAGGTCTGGGTCCTGGACGGCTCGCGCTTAGATCAAGTGGCCCACCGCCTCAAGTTGACCTGGGATGTCCGTTCCGCGCTCCTGCCCGAATGTCTGCTGGTCCTCTACGATCTCTTCCGGGGCTTCCCGCGCCAGATCGCGTTCTGCGCCGATGCGGCTCGGAGCGAAGTGCGGCGGGCCCAGGAGTTGCTCGCCCAGATCCCACCGGGGACGCTGCTCGTGGCGGATCGTCTGTACGCCTCGATGCCCTTCGTCGCCGCGCTCTCGCAGCACCAGCTTTGGGGCGTCTTTCGGTTGAACCGGCGGCTAAAAGTCCAGCCGGTGAAAGTGCTGCGGCGCGTCCACCGGGGCGGCGGGACCCTCACCGAGCGTCTCGTGGTGGTCGGTTCGGGACAAACCGCCCCGCCCCAACGGATGCGGCACATCCGCTGGCGAGCGCGGCGCGAAGCCGTGGATCTGCTGACAACCGTCTTGGAGCCCACGCAACTGCGCGCGGAGGAGGCGCTGGCCTGCTACCGTCTCCGGTGGCAGGTTGAGCGCTTGTTCTTTGATTTGAAAGAGGTCCTCGATCTGCACCACTTCTACCTCGCCAGCCCGCGCGGGGTCGCCCAGCAAGTGTATGCGGCAAGCGTGGTCTATGCGGCGATGCGCGTGGCGCAAGCGCGCATTGCGGAGAAGCATGATCTTACACCGGAGCAGCTGTCGCCGGCTAAGCTCTTCCCGCGCGTTGCCCGTGTCTCGATCGTGATCGTCGATGCGGAGATCGCTTTCGCGGCTACCCAACGCGCGAATCCCGGCGTCGTGCTCACCAAACCGGACTGGGCGGAGCTGCCTCCAACGCAGGTCGCCCTAGCGGCACTGCTGCTCGAACGCCGTCGTGGCAGACGCCGCAAGCGTCGTTACTGCGCGAGCCGCCACCATTGGAAATCGTTCACCCATCTGCCTGGCGCACGCAAGTTCGATTTATCTTAGCGGCGATGGACCTAAGACCCGCTTAACCACCTCGCGACCACCGGCCGATACACTCACCGCAGATCGGAGCAAGCGAGGTGGAGCCATGACTCCTGTCCTGCAGCGGAGGCGTACG
>DASYXS010000146.1:0-7136 GCA_035934535.1 bacterium | reverse complement strand
CGCTGGGTCGGGGACACGAATTTCATGCCCGTCCTCGGGGAGACCAAGGTGCTGCCCGAGGAACTGACGGCCACGTACGATCGCCTCGCGGCGGCGCTCCGCGCGACGCCGCCGGCGGGCCCGAAATCCTGACCCGGCTTCGTCTTGCCGCCGGGTGCGGCGTGCTGGCGGCCGCGCTCGCGGCCGCGGCCGTCGCCGCCGCGCCGCGGGAGCCGGCGCCGGAGATCGACGTCGCCGTCAGTGACCGGACCGCGCGCGCGCTCGGCGTGGCGGCCGGCGACGAGATCGACATCGCCCCGACCGCCGCGGGCCCGTGGCGGCGCGTCCGGGTCGCGCACCTGTACCGCCCGCTCCTGTACCCGACCGAGGTCGCCGATCGGGAGGCCGACGTCCGGCTGCATCTGAGCGACCTGCAGGCGCTCGCGGGAAGCGCCGACGAGGTCGACAGCATCGTCGTCCGGCTGCGCGATCCGTCGCGCGCCTCCCGCGTCGCTTCGGATCTGACGTCGATGGGCGTCGGGGTGCACGCGTACACCTCCGCCGACCTCGCCCGCCGCAATTCGAGCTCGTTTGAGGTGGTGGCCCGGTTTCACCGCGCGATCGGGGCCGTCGCCGTCCTCGCCGGCAGCGTCTTCCTGGTGACGATCATGACGCTGCGGGGCGAGGAGATGCGGCGCGAAGTCGGGATGATGCGGCTCATGGGCGTCGGAACGCGCACGGTGGCGGCCACCGTGCTGCTCGTCGCGACGGCCGTCGCGACCGCGGGCAGTCTCGCCGGCGCGGGCCTGGCCTACGCGCTCTCGTTCGCCATCAACGCCTACTACCGGCGCCTGTTCGACACCGGCATCGTCTTTTCACGCGTGACGTGGGGCCTCGTCGCGGACGCCGGTGCCTTGTCGATCGTGCTGGGCATCGCGGCGGGCGCGCTCACGGCGTGGCGCCTCTTACGCCGGCGGCCGCTCGACCAGATCGGGCGGTAGCGGATGGCGTCGCTTGTCTTCCTGGCCGGCCGCACGCTCGGGCGCAGCCGCGCCCGCACCGCGCTCGTCCTGCTCGGCCTCGCGGTCACCGGTGCCTTGCTGCTCGACATGACGATGCTCGCCCACGGCCTCGAGACGAGCCTCGGCGCCGTGCTCGGCCGGATCGGGTTCGCGATCCGTGTGCTACCGAAGGGGTCGCTGCCGTTCGCGGGCGACGAAGAGATTCCGGGCGCCGACGAACTGGCCGCCGCCATCGCGCGGCAGCCCGGGGTGACCGCCGCGGTGCCGGTGGCCGCCACGAATGTCTACGTCGCGCACGGCGGCGCGCGGTTCCCATCGTTCGTGCTCGCGGTGCCGGGCGGCGGCACGGGCGCCTACGCGCTCCTCGAGGGGAAGGACCTGCCCGCGGACCCCGCCGCGGACGGGGCGGGGATGCCGGCCGTCGTCATCAACCCTTTGATGGCGCGCCAGAACGGGGTGCGCGTCGGCGACACGGTGGTGCTCTCGGCGGTGCCGTCGCGCGGACTCGCGCCGCTCGCGGCGCCCCGCGCGTTTCGCGTCGCCGGCATCGCGGACTTCTACGTCGACCTGGCGGCGCAGCGCTCGCTCTCGATCGCGACCGCGGATCTGCGCGCCCTGCAGGGCCGCGAGACCGGCGCGGCGTCGATGATCCTCGTTCGCCTGAGCGATCCCGCGCGCGCCGGTACCCTGACCCGCTGGATTGCCGCGCACGACCCCCGCGTCGACGCCCTCAGCAGCGCGGACTTCCTGGCGCGCCTCGCGACGCGACTCACGTACTTCAACCAATTCTCGCTGATCCTCGGGTCGCTCAGCGTCGCCGTGTCGTTTCTGCTCATTACCGCGATCGTCACGCTGTCGGTCGCCGAGCGCCTCGGCGAAATCGCGATGCTGCGGGCGGTCGGGTTCACGCGGGCGCGGATCGCCGCCCTCGTCGTGCTGGAAGGGGCGGTGCTCGGCATGGCGAGCGTGCCCGGCACGTTTGTGCTCGGGCTCGTCATCGCCCGGTACCTCGACGCGATCCTCCGGCAGGCGCCGGGGCTGCCGCTCGATCTCCACTTCTTTGTGCTGACGCCCGCGGCCGCCGCGCGAACGGTCGCGCTCCTCACCGCCACGGGCGCCGTCGCCGGTGTCTATCCGGCCGCCGTCGCGTCGCGGACCGCGGTCGCCGCTACGCTGCACGCGGAGGTCCTCTCGTGAATCGGGATGCGCCGGTCGTCGCGGCGGCGGCGGTCGCGAAGGAGTACCGGACCGCGGGCGACACGGTGCACGCGCTCCGCGGCGTCAGCCTGACCGTCGAGGCGGGCCGCATGGTCTCCGTCGTCGGGCCGAGCGGCTGCGGCAAGTCCACGCTCCTGCACCTGCTCGGCGGCGTCGACCTGCCCACGGCCGGGACCGTGACGCTGCTGGGACGGCCGACCCACGCGCTCCGGGATGCCGAACTCGCGCGGATGCGCCTCGCGCACGTCGGCTTTATCTTTCAACGGTTCTTCCTGCTGCCGATGCTGACCGCCGAAGAGAACGTGATGCTGCCGATGCTCGAAGCCGGCGTCCCCGCGGCCGCGCGGCGCGCACGGGCGGCCGCGCTGCTCGAGCGGATGGGTCTCGCCGGCCGCGCCGGCCACCGGCCCGGACAGCTGAGCGGCGGCGAGATGCAGCGCGTCGCCATCGCCCGCTCACTCGCCAACCGTCCCGCGCTGCTGCTCGCGGACGAACCCACCGGCGAGCTCGACGACGCGACCGGGCGCGAGATCGTCCGCCTGCTGCGCGACGCGACGCAGGACGGCTGCGCGGTCGTGGTCGTGACCCACAACGCGGAGCTGGCGGCGCTCGCCGATCTGCGGCTGCGCATGCGAAACGGGGTGGTCGTATGACGCCCGCGGCGTGGCTGATCGCGCGGCGGGCGCTGCTCGACCGGCCGCTGCGGTCGACGCTGCTGCTGCTGGGCTACGGTGTCGGCGTGGCCATCATGATCGCGCTCCTCTCGGTCGGCGACGCGCTGCTGCTCGAGGCCAAGGACCGCAACCTCGTGGCGGGCGGCGACGTGGTCGTCCTTCCCGAAGGGATCGACCCGGCCGTCATCAAGGTGAACGGGGTGACGGGCATGTTCTTGACCGTGCCCAACGCCGGGTTTCTCGTGCGCGACGTCATCGGGGGACCGCGGTTCCGCCGCGATGTGATCGCCGCGGCCCCGCAGATATCATCCCGGCTGCTCTACGTGCGCGCCCGCGGACGCGTGGTGACGGCGAGCGCCTCGGCCGGGATTCCGTCGCTGGATGCGGCGGCGCACGCCGCCCGCGCGGTGACGGGCGGCGCCGACAGCGCCGTCGACAGGGCGTGGTTGAATCCACCGCCCGCGTCGCTCGCCGACGATCTCGATCACTTCCACGCGGCGCCGGCCGTGCCGGGACCGCCGCCGCGCGCGCGGGCCGCGTGGGTGGAGTGGGACTACTTCAACGTCGTCGATCCGGCGACGCACGGGTACGCGTATCTGACGCTCATCACCGGGGGCGGCCCGCTGGGTGGCGTGCTGGCGCGGATCAAAGTCCCCGATGCTCCGGTCCAGGACGTCTCCATCCCGAGCGCGCTCCTGCCGGGCGACATCTCCACCGCGACCGCGGGGCAGCGTATCGGGCCCGCCCGGCTCTCGGTCGATGCCGGCGGATACCGCCTCACGGTCGACGATCCGAAGCTGCAGATCGATCTCAGGATCCGGCCGGATCGAGGCTTCGTGCTCCCGGCGACGGAGCTGCGGCTGCGCAGCACGGTCAGCGGATACGTGGTCCCGGTGGCGCGCGGGCGCGCCGACGGGACGATTCGAGCCGGCGGGCGGATCCTGACGCTGACGAACGCGCCGGCGTATCACGACCACAACTGGGGCACGTGGGGCGGCGTGTTCTGGGATTGGGGGCAGGCGGCAAGCAACGCGGGCGCGCTCGTGTATGCAGACGTCCATCTCCCGAGCGGCGAACCCGCCGACGGCGGCGGGCCGCGGGCAACGCTGTTCCTGTGGCGGTCCGCGGGGGCCTCGCCGGGAGTGGGGCCGGGAGGCTTCGTCGCCGCGCTCCCGATCACGGACGTCACGTACGCCGGGTGGCGGCCGGGACCGCTGGTCGACGGCCGCCGCGTTCCGGCGCCTGCCAACGTCACGATCCGGGCGGCGAACGGCCCGGACACGGCCACGGTGCGGATCGCCGTCGCCGACACGCTCGGCAGCCGGCCGCTCGGCTCCCCGGCGGGCCCCGGCGGGCCGCGGGCGCTGCCGATCTTCCTGCAGCTGCGCGGCGAGGCGGTGCTGCGCGGCACGATCGGCGGCGCGCCGGTCGTGTGGCGAGGTCCGGCCGCCGCGGAAACCTTCGTGCGGCCGTGAGCCGTCGCGGGCAGGGCCCGGCCGAAGGCGTCCGGGCCGTCATCTTCGACTTCGATGGCCTGATCGTCGACAGCGAGACACCGGAGTTTCTCGCGTGGCAGGCCGTACACACGCAGCAGGGCTGGCCGTTTCCGATCGAGTCGTGGCGCCGGAACATCGGACGGAACGACAGCCCGTTCGATCCGCTGGGCCGCTTTCGAGAGCCGGACAGTCCCATGGCGCCGGACGCGGCCCGCGCGCTGTGGGAGGATCACCACGCCCGCCTTCAGCCGGCCTTCCTCACGCCTCTGCCGGGGGTCGTGGCCCTTCTGGAGAGCCTCCGAGCCCACCGGCTCCGGACCGCCGTGGCCTCCTCGTCGCAGCACGAGCGGGTGCGCGATTTGCTCGAACGGCTCGGCCTGGTGAATAAGTTTGACGCTGTGGCCGGCGGCGACGAGGTTCCGCGGGCAAAACCGGCGCCCGACGTCTATCGCCTGGCCGCACAGCGGTTGGGGGTGGCGGAACGGGCGTGCGTCGCGCTCGAGGACAGCGAGTCCGGCGTGCGCGCCGCCAAGGCGGCGGGTATGCGGTGCATCGCGGTGCCGTCGGCGCTGACCCGCGGGATGGATTTTTCGGCCGCGGACATGGTAGCCGGCAGCCTGCTCGAGGTGGGCTCCGAGACGATCACGGCGCTGGGCGGCTCCGCCGGCGCGCCCGCCTGACGATCGGCCTCGTGGACTCGCTCTTCTGGACGGCCTTTGCGCTCGGCGTGGTCTTCTGCGCGCCGCCGGGCGCAGTGATGGCCGAGGCGCTCCGGCGGGGGGTGCACCGCGGCTTCGCCGGGGCGCTGCTGACGGAGTTGGGTTCGCTCGTCGGGGATGCCGCCTGGGCCGCGCTTGCGCTCTCCGGTGTCGCGTACCTGACGGCGTACCGGCCGGTCGCGACCGTCCTCGGGGGGCTGGGCGTCATCCTGCTGTTCTCGCTGGCGTGGCGGGCGCTGCGGGACGCGCGGACCGGCGCGGTGCCCGCGGGCTCGGGCGCCGCGGCGCGCGGAGACTTCACGGCCGGCGCCGCGCTGTCGCTCTCGAACCCGCAGAACATCACGTTTTGGCTCGGCGTGGGCGGCGGCGCGGCCGCGGCCCTGGGATCGAACCGCCATTCCGCGCTCCTGGTCTTCCTGGCCGGGTTCATGCTGGCGTGCGTCGTCTGGTGCTTTTTCATGGCCGGCATGATCGCGTGGGGGCGGCGGTTTCTCTCGCTGCGCTTCTACCGGTGGACCAACGTCGCGTGCGGCGTCGCGATGGCGTACTTTGGGGTCAGACTGCTGGCCGTGCTGGCCGCGAACGCGGGGATCTGGCGGCGGCCCTGACTACGCACGGGTCTGTCCCGTTCCCCAGACGATCCACTTCGTGGTCGTCAGATCCTCGAGCCCCATCGGCCCGCGCGCGTGGAGCCGGTTGGTGCTGATGCCGACCTCCGCGCCGAGGCCGAACTCGCCGCCGTCCACGAGCCGCGTGGACGCGTTGACCAGCACCGCGGCGCTGTCGACCTCCCGCACGAACCGGTCGGCGCGGGCGCGGTCGCGCGTCACGATCGCATCGGCGAGGCCGGTCCCGTGCCGCCGGATGTGCTCGACGGCCGCGTCGAAGCCGTCGACCACGCGGATCGCGAGAATCAGATCCAGATACTCCGCGTCCCAGTCGTCGTCCGTCGCCGGCGTCGCGTCGGGAGCCCACCGGCGCGTCTCGGCGTCGCCGCGCACCTCGACGCCGGCGGCCCGCAGCGCGGCGACGAGCGGCGGGATGACCCGCGGCGCCGCCGGCGCGTCGATCAGGACCTTCTCCAGCGCGTTGCACGTGCTGGGACGGTTCGTCTTGGCGTTCACGACGAGCCGCACGGCGATCTCGAGATCGGCGTCGCGGTCGACGAACATGTGCGTCACGCCGCGGTCGTGCTTCAGCACCGGGACTCGGGCGTGTTCGGCGACGAGCCGGATCAGCGCCGGGCCGCCGCGCGGGATCACCAGGTCGACCAGACCGTCGAGGCGCACGAGTTCGCGGATTGCGTCGTAGTCGCGGCGGGCGAGCAGGGTGACCGCGGCCTCGGGGAGCCCGGCCGCGCGCAGCCCGGCCGCGATCGCCTGACCCAACGCCTCGTCGGAGTGGCGGGACTCCGCGCCGCCGCGAAGGATGACCGCGTTGCCGGAGCGCAGACACAGGCCCGCGGCATCCACCGTCACGTTGGGGCGCGACTCGTAGATCATCGCGACGACGCCGATGGGCACGCGGACTCGCCGGACTTCCATCCCGTTCGGCCGCGTGCGTACGTCGACCGCGGCCCCGACCGGGTCCGCGAGCTCGGCGATCTCCTCCAGCGCCCGCGCGAGCTGCTCGACGCGGCCGGGGGTCAGCGTCAGCCGGTCGCGAAACGCCGCCGGACGCTCCCGCAGCGCGGCGAGGTCCCGGCGGTTCGCGTCCAGGATCGCCGGCGCGTGCGACCGGATCGCCGCGGCCATGGCGGCGAGGGCCGCCCGGCGCGTCTCGTCGGACGCATGGTGCAGCGCGCGCGCCGCCTCACGCGCGGCGCGGGCCTGCGCTTCGACGCCGACGACCGCGGCCGATCCGCCCCGCGAAGACGGGGTGCTCACCGTTCCGCCGTCACCACCAGGTTGTCGCGGTGCACGACCTCGTCATGGGTCCGCTCGCCGAGCACCCGCGCGATCTCGGAGGTCCGGCGTCCCCGGATCTTGGCGAGATGCGCGCTGGAGTAGTTGACGAGGCCGCGGGCCA
>DASYXS010000137.1:0-10485 GCA_035934535.1 bacterium | reverse complement strand
GCGGCCGTCGGCATCGTCTCGTTCATCGTGTTCTTCGTCCTGCCGAAGTTCGTGGACGTCTTCGCGGACCTGGGCGTCCCGCTGCCGCTGCCGACCCGCTTCCTCATCTGGTTCACGATCGCGAGCCGACAGTATTGGTATGTGTTCCTGATCATCTTCGTCGTCGCGGTCTACGGGTTCCGCTACTACATCGGCACGCCGGACGGCCGCCGGTGGTTCGACCGGTTCAAGCTGCGGATGCC
The DNA here is from genome assembly GCA_035934535.1 of bacterium. Lineage (GTDB taxonomy): Bacteria > Sysuimicrobiota > Sysuimicrobiia > Sysuimicrobiales > Segetimicrobiaceae > DASSJF01. The sequence continues at coordinate 10,243 of DASYXS010000137.1, read as the reverse complement.
GCTGTTCGGGCCGGTGAACCGCAACGTTGTCATGGCCCGGTTCTGCCGGACGCTTGGGACGCTGATCCACAGCGGCGTGCCGATCCTGCACGCCCTCGACGTGGTCTCCAAAGCGACCAGCAACGTCGTGCTGATCAAGGCGATCGACACGGTCCGCACCAGCATCCGGGAGGGCGAGAGCATCTCCGGGCCGCTCCAGGCCAGCGGCATCTTTCCCCCGATGGTGGTGCAAATGGTCGGGGTCGGCGAGCGCACCGGCGCCCTCGACACCATGCTGGCCAAGGTGGCCGACTTCTACGACACGGAGGTCGAATACGCCGTCGTGGCGCTGACGTCCGTGCTGGAGCCGGCGCTGATCATGGTAATGGGCGGCATCGTCGGGTTCATCGTGATCTCGTTCTACCTGCCGCTCTTTACGCTGGTCGGCGCGATCAAGTAGTCAGACCTCGAAGGCGGCGTCCTCGTCCAACGGCCAGACGGGCCGGGTGAGACGGCGGTACGGAAACGTCGTCAAGTCGAGGGTGGTGAGCCCCGGCGAGTCGGCGGTGATGATGCGGGCGGCCACCGGCTCGAACCCGGCCCGGAAATGCTGGCTCGACTTCAACGCCACGATCCGGCAGCGGGTCACGTCGATGCCGTGCAGCAGGAACACTTCCGGGTCCAGCGTCTGCGACCGCACGGACGAGACCAGCACGTCCACCCCGCCCCCTTTGACGGGGATGACGAGCCGCGCCATGCGGCCGAGGTCCACCCGGGCGCCGCGGCCCATCGGGGACTGCTGAATAAAGCGGCCGTCCGTCAGGCACTTCACGTACGCGTCGCATTCGATGGGAGCCCCGTGCATCGTATCGGTCCTGCCGCCGAGCCGGACCCGGATCGTCGCGCCGGCCCCGGCCGCGTGCGCCTGCGCGGCGGTCTCGGCGTCCCACACGAAGCCGAAACAGGACTCGGCCGCGTTCGCGTCGAGCAGCGCGCGCAGCAGGTGCGTACCGTCGCCCGGCGCGCCGCCGCCCGGGTTGTCGGACGTCTCGTTGATCACCACGGGGCGGCCGTCCGACGCGAGCGCCCGGCGGATCGCCTCGGCCGGAGGCGGCGCCGACTTCAAGAATGCCTCGCGCAGCCCCCACGCGTACCGGGCCGCGTCCGCCGCCGCCTCCTGTGCCAGCTCCGCGCGGCCGTCGGCGATGGCGACGACGGCCGCGGCGACGACCGGGGCGTCCGTGTGCGCGAAGCCGTGGAAGAACGTGCAGTCGATGACGCCCGGGCGCCCCTCCCAGTCCCGGCACCGCGCGTTGATCTCGCGGACCGGACTCTGGCTGGTCGCGGTGGTGGGGACGAGCATCGGCAGCCGCACCAGGCGCATCGCCGGCCGCACGCGTCCGGCGGCGGCGTCCGCGGCCAGGGCGATCGCTTCGACGCCGCGTTCGTACGAGTCGACGTGCGGGTACTCGTTGACGCCGAGCAGAGCCGTGGCGTATCGCGCCATCGCGTCCGTCAGATTGCCGTGGAGATCGAGCGTCACCACGATCGGGACCGCCGGTCCGGCGAGCGCGCGCACGCGCTCCAGAATGTCGCCCTCGATGTCGTCGACGCCGTCCGCGACCCCGGCGCCGTGTAGCGCGAGGCAGATCCCATCGATCCGCCCGGCGCCCTCGAGGCCGGCGAGGAGCTCGCCGCGCATCTCGTCGTAGGCGCGCCGGCCGATGGTGCCGGACGGGGTCGCGCGGGTCGCGAAGGTGGGGACCACCTCGATGCCGCGCTCCTCGGCGGAGGCGAGCATGCCGCCGAGGTAATCGCGCACGCCGCGGTGGCGCGCGACCAGCGCCTCCCCGTGCGTCCACTCCCGGTCCTTGAACTCGCCCACTTCGGTGGGCGCCGCGCAGAAGGTGTTCGTCTCGTGTGACAATCCGCCGATGGCGATGCGCATGCGTAGACTCCCCCTCGGCCCGTCGGGCCCGTCAGTCGTGATGGCGCGGATCGAGCGCGTCCCTCAGGCCGTCGCCGAGTAAATTGAAGGCCAGCACCGTGACCGCGATCACGATGCCCGGGGCGATCACGATCTGCGGGTAGATGGTGATGAACGCCCGGCCGTCCGCCAGCATCCCGCCCCAGTCCGGCGTCGGCGGGCGCACCCCGAGGCCGAGGAACGAGAGCGCCGCTTCCAGGATGATGATATTGCCGACCGACAGCGTCGCCAGCACGATCACCGGGCTGACGACGTTGGGCACGAGATGCCGCCAGATGACGCGGCGGTCCGTCGCGCCGACCGCGCGCGCGGCCACGACGAACTCCTGCTCGCGCAGGCTCAGCACTTCGGCCCGGACGACGCGGGCGTAGGACGCCCAGACGGTGGCGCCGATCACCAGGATCACGTTCGTGAGGCTGGGGCCGACGACCGCGACGAGCGCGATGAGCAGAACGAGGATGGGAAACGCCATCAACGCGTCGGTGATGCGGGAGAGCACCGCATCGACCCGGCCGCCGAGATAGCCGGCCGTGGTGCCGATCGCGACGCCGATCGTGACCGCGATGCCGGTCGCGAGCACGGCGACGACCATCGCCACGCGGGATCCGTAGACGAGCCGGCTCAGAATGTCGCGCCCGATCTGATCGAACCCCAAGAGGTGGGCGCCGGTGGGCCCGACGCCCCGCATGCCGGGGTTGATCGCCAGCGGCGAATAGGGGGCGAGGACGTGCGCAAAAATCGCGACGAGCCCGATCGCGAGCACGACCACGAGCCCCGCGACGCCGGGGCGGTAGCGGACGAACCGCCGCCAGGTCCGCCACGTCCCCAGCCGTCGGCGCGGCGGGGCGGCCCGGCCGGCAACCGCCGCCCCGTTCCGCAGTTCCGCCGTCGGCTCGAACGATCGCACCGGCGCCGTCCTCACCCGACGCGGATTCGGGGATCGACGAGCGCGTAGATGAGGTCAGTCGCGATGTTGGAGGCGACCACGATGGCGGCGAGCAGCAGCGCGATCACCTGGACCACCTGGTAGTCGAGGTGGTAGACGGAATCGGTGAGGAGGCGGCCGATCCCGGGCAGCGCGAACACCGTTTCCACGATGATCGTCCCGCTGAGAAGAAATGCCATCCGGTAGCCGAGGACGGTGATCACCGGCAGCAGCGCGTTCCGCACGGCGTGCCGGAGCACCACTGCCGGTTCCGCCAGTCCCTTGGCGCGTCCGGTCCGGACGTAGTCCTGGTGGAGCACCGCGGCGACCGAACCGCGCATCAGCCGCGCGATAACCGCCGTCTGTTCCGTGGCCAGCACCGCCGCCGGCAGCACGTATCCGGTCCAGGACTGCAGGCCGAACGGCGGCAGCCACCGCAGCTGGACGGCGAAGAGGATGATCGCCATGAGCGAGATCCAGAAGCTCGGCAGGGCCACGCCGAGGGTCGCTCCGATGGTCCCGACGTAGTCGAACACGGAGTAGCGCCGGACGCCCGCCAGGATCCCCACCGGGACCGCGATCGCGATCGACACCAGAAAGGCGGCGGCGTTGAGGGTGAGGGTTACCGGGGCCGCCTGCGCCACCATCGCGCCCACGGGCACGCCGGTGCGGATGACGGATTCCCCGAAATCCCCCCGCGCCATGTTGCGGAGCCAGGTCAGATACTGCACGTACAGCGGGCGGTCGAACCCCCACAGGTGCTCGATCGCCGCGACCTGCGCGCGGCTCACCTCGGCCTCGCCCACCAGGATGTCGACGGGATTGCCCGGCGTGAGATGGAGGATGACGAACGTGGCGGTGGCGACGAGGAAGATCACCGCCACACCCTGGAGGAGCCTGGTGACGACGTAGCGCCACATCGGGTCGGTGGACCGCGTCCGCGCCGCGGGCGATCAGCCCGGCGCTACCCGAGCCGCGCTACCCGATCCACCATTGGTACGCCTTCCGGTAGAGCTGCGGGCCGTTGAACGCCGTGCGAGGCAGCCCGCGGACGCGCTTGGTGAAGATGGTGTACCAGTTCCAGAACATCAGGTAGAGGAACGGCGCGTCTTCGGCCACGATCTTCTGGATCTCGCTGTAGATGGGCCGGCGCTTCGCCGGATCGGGTTCCCGGAGGCCGGCGTCGATGAGGCTGTCCACCTTGGGGTTGGCGTAGTGCGACCAGTTGTTCCCTCCGTTCGAGCGCAGGGTCACCGACGGGTCCGGATCGCCGAGGCTGCCGCCGTAGGTCCAGTTGAACAGCGAGGCGTCCATCTCGCCTTGATGCAGCTTCTGCGTGATCGTGGCGACCGGCGCTTCCGCGAGCTTGACTTCGATGCCGACCGCCTTGAGGTGCTGCTGGGCGATCTCGGCCTCGGGCCGGCGCGCCTGGTCGCCGGTGATCGTGGTCAGCGTGAACGAGAACCGGACGCCGCCTTTCTGGCGCACCCCGTCGGGCCCGGGCTTCCATCCCGCCTCGTCGAGCAGCGTTTTGGCTTTGTTGGTGTCGTACGGGTACTTGGCGACGTTCGGCTCGTAGTAGGTCTTGAACGCCGGCGATAGGTGCGAGGTGGCGACCACGGCCGTGCCTTTGAAGACGTCGTCGATCAGCTGCTGCCGGTTGATCGCGTGCATCATCGCCTGGCGCACGCGTTTGTCGGCGAAGAACGGCCGCTTGTTGTTGATCGGGAAGTGATTGACCCCGGTCGTGATCGTCACGAAGGTGCTAAAGTTCGGGTCTTTCGCGAACCGGAGGTTGTCTTCTGTCAGGAGCGGCCACACCGCCGAATCGGAGGCGCCGGTCTGCATCGCGATGGCGCGCACCGACGGCTCCGGCACGATGTCCACGCGGAAGAAGTCGAGGTAGGGCCGGCCGCGGAAGTGCTGGTCGAAGGCCTGCACCAGCGTACGTTCGGCCGGGATCCATTCCTTCAATCGAAACGCGCCGGTGCCGACCGGCGCCGTCTTGTAGTGTTTCTCGCCGACCTTGCCGTGGTACGCCGCCGGCACGACAAACGTCGAGGCGCCCTTGGCGAGAAACGCGGCGTTGGGCTGCTTCATCCTGACCCGGACCGTGTACCGGTCGAGCGCCTGCACCGAGTCCACGCCTTCGAAATCGTTCGCGTTGATCGCGTGGTTCGCGGGGTTCATGTACCATTCGTATGTGTATTTCACGTCGTCGGCGCTGAATTCGGTCCCGTCGTGGAACTTGACGCCGTGGAGCAGCTTGAACGTGTAGGACAGCCCGTCCGGCGACGCGGTGTACGATGAGGCGAGGGTAGGGACCAGGTTGAAGTTTTCGTCCAGTTCCAGGAGCGCGTTGTGGATCTGCGTGACGGCCGTCCAGATGACGGTGGGCCCCGCGTCGTCGGGGCTCAGGCTCGAGATCTCCTGATGCCCGCTCACGACCATCGTCCCGCCGCGCTTCGCCGCCGCCTCGGCGTCCCGCGGCAGCCAGCCTGCCGACCCCCCGGCCAGCGCGACGAGCGCGGCCCGTGCGAGAAACTCCCGGCGCGTCGATCCGCCGGCCGGCGTGCGACCCGCGATGTCGTCAAAGCCGCCTGCCTTGCGCCCGTGACCCATCGGTCCCACCTCGTTCCGCTGGGGATTTGCGCCTGAGGTTCGGCCCCGCGCGGTGATCCCCTCTGGACGGAGATCCGCGGCCCGCGCAACCGTCGACGGGCGCGCAGCCCGCGGCGGGCGGCCGGAACGACTGCCTCTCTATACCTCGATGACGCGGTAGTGCTGGTCGGCCTTGACCTGATGCAGCACAGGCAGGGAGACGTTGTAGACCGGGATGCCTTGGGGCGTGCGTCCTTCCGGCGCGCCGTGGTGGGCGTGGGCGTGGAGGATCGCCGCGACGCCGAACCGGTCGAGCGGGTCGACCAGACGGGACGAGCCGAGGAACGGGAAAACCTCGAGGGCTTCGCCTTCGACCGTTGCGCGAATCGGCGCGTAGTGCAACACCGCCACCGCCCGCTCGACGCCGTGCTCGGATTTCAGCCGGTGGAGCGCCCGTTCCAGGATGACGCCTTCATTGACGGCGTCCTGGACGAACTGCTTGACCGCGTGCTCGCCCCACGGCTGCAGGGCGTGGCGGCCGAAGCCGCCGGCAAACCCCTTCGCGCCGACAAACCCGACGCCGTCGAGCGTCCAGGGCTCCGTCGCAAACACCATGAGCCCCGTGCGGCCGAGAATCTTCGCGATCTCCTCCGGCGGGCTGCTTTCGTAATCGTGGTTGCCGAGGACGGCGATCTTCGGAATGCGGCAGGCGGCGAGCGCCTCTGCGAGGGCCTCGGCCTCCTTCGGAAAGCCGTGGTCGGTCAGGTCGCCGCAGAGCACGAGGACGTCCGCGCGGTCGTTCACCTCCGCGAACGCCTGGCGCAACGGTTCGGGGACCGCGTCCCGAATGTGCAGGTCACCCAGCGCGGCGATCCGCATTTTTGCCACGGATTCTCCTCCGGGCCCGCCGGGCGATGTCCGCGCGGGCATCGGCGTAGCCCCACGCGGTCACGTCCGGGACGTAGTCGTGGGGTGAAAAGAGTGTGCCGCGGCAGACGGACGCATCGGACGCCCGCCCGCCGTCGGCTTCGCTTTGCGAATGCTCGAGCCGCGCGAGCAGCTCATGGAGCACCCACGCCGGCACGATGTCCCGCTCGGCCGGGTAGGTGAAGCGGACGTTGACGAGGTGCGCGAGCAGCACCTCCCACTCCGGTCCCACGCGGTCCAGCAGCCGCTGCCAGTCGAGCGTCCGTCCCTGCCGCCGGATGATGTGCGCGATGTCGGCGCCGTCGTACCGGTAGCGGTCCTGCACGAACGCCTTGCTCCAGATCATCTCTTCGGGCGGGATCAGCCGGACGCGCGACCCGAGCAGACGGGCCGGCCGCGCGTGCTCGAGCCACAGGTGGTCCACGGGGCAGATGCCGTTGCCCGAGCCGTAGATCACGTCGATGAAGAGATCGCCGCGAAACACTTTCACGATCCAGGTCGGGTCGGTGCGCTCGACGTGATCGCCCGACCGCAGGAGCGTCCGGACGATGCGGGCACGGTCCCGGCGGGTGCAAAACACGTCGAGGTCTTTGGTGTGGCGCACGATGCCCCCGTAGATCCGCAGCGCGTAGGCGCCGCCGATCAGAAACGGGACGCGGCTGCGCACGAGCGCGCGCAGCGCGTCGGCGTAAAACCGCTCAGCCTCGATGATGCCCGCGGTGATGCTCACGCGGTCCCGTCTCCTCTGCGCGATCCAATGAAATCGAGGGTCTCAAAATCCCCTGCTACATACAGTACCCAGTTCCGGACGCGATCGAGAGGGCTAGGACAGCTTGAGGCGGACGATCTCTCCGGTAGTGGTGACGAACAGGAGGCGCGAGGCGGTGCGGCCGGAGGGGAGGCGGAACACGACCCTGGCGTGGAGGCCGTGGAGCGGGAAAATCGTCGTGGCCGCCGCGTGATAGGCCTCGAACTGCGTGGAGGCGTCGGTCTTGTAGATGCGGCCCTCGTTGTCGATGAGCAGGAAGTGTTCCCGATCGACCCGCACCGGATCGACGCCGACGTTCTGCACGTCCAGGTCGATCGCCACGTAGACGTCGGACTCGCCGACGAACCGGGAGTACTGGGGATGGCCGAGATGGACCGAGAGGTGGCCCACCGGATAGGCCCACTGCGTCACGAGGACCACGACGCTGCCCATCGCAAGCGCGATCGCGAGCTGGATGAGGCGCCGCGTCACGGTGGTCACGGCTGAGGGGTCCCGGCCGCCGCGGGCGCCGGCACGGCCCCGCCACGGGCCAGCCGCGCGAGGAAGTACCGCGCCGTCGCGCCGTAGCCGGGCATGGCGCCGACTGTCTTCCACACGCGGATCGCCCCGGCGCGGTCGCCGCCGTCGAGCAGGATGTGGGCTTCGAGCCAGAGGGCCTGGAAGCGCGCCTGGTCGTCGCCCTGCAGGGACGCGGCCTGCTCTACCCGCGCCGCCGCGGCTTTGTTGTCGTGCAGGAGGCGCCAGTCGACAAAGGCGACGCCGGTAAAGAGATCGGCGGCCTGCGGGTTGTTCCGGATTCCCTCATCGTAAAAGATCACGGCTTCGCGGGGCTTGGCGAAGTGAAAGGCCAGCCACTGCCCGCCGAGCGCATACGCGCTGACGTAGTGTGGATCGAGCCAGGTGATGAGCCGGACGAGCGGCATCAGCGCCTCGTCGTCCGAGCGGTTGATGTCGCCGTCGGCGAGGCGCCGCCGGTGCGCGTATTCGTCCACCCGCAGCCACAGAAAATCGGCCAGGAGGCCCCGGATCTGCCCGGCGAAGCCGCGGACCACTTCGGCCGCCCCCGAAAACTGCACGCCGGCCTCGTCGTTGACGGCGGGGCGGTAGACGTCCACCAGCGCCTGGGTGCCGGCGACGCACGCCAGCAGCACAGCCGCGATCGCGATCATCCGGTAGTGCGCGAGGCGGGCCGCCGTCAAAACTCGCGCTCCTCGAAAATCTGCGTGCCGAGGTAGAGGAAGAAGGCCGACAGCGCCGCGGCGTAGAGCGTCGTTCTGAACAGGTACGCCCACGGCACGATCTCGTTGTGGACGACCGCCATCCGCACGTTGAAGTTCTCGAAGTTGGGCAGCAGGTAGTAGAACGCCTGCGCCGCGCCGGCGGCGAGCCGGCTGTACGTCACCATGCCCGCGTACGCGATCACCGCGCCCTTGAGGTAGCTCGCGACGTAGACCAGCACGCTCAGCGCCGCGCAGACGATCGAGCTGCTGAAGGACGCGATCGCGAGCGCCACCGCCGACAGGACGACGAACGAGAGCCACAGCATGTAGCCCGCCTTGACGGCCTCGAGCAGCGAGCCGCCCTGGTCGACGTCCATGAAGAACATCAGGATCGCCACCATCGGCGCGACCGCGATCGCGATCGCGGCGACGGCGCCGACAAACTTGCCGAGCACGAGCTCGTAGCGGCGGATCGGCTTGCTCAGCACGTTGTAGATGGTCCGGCTCTCGATCTCCCCGGACAGCTGCGTGCTGACGAGCACGAGCGTCGCCATCGCCCCGAAGAGGAAGATCACGGTCATGGCGACGTCCTTGAAGAACTTGATCTCGGTCCCGAGCTGGAAGAACGAGAGGAACGCGCTTGCGATGATGATGCCGCACCCGAACAGGGCGAGGACCGGCAGCGTCCGCCGACGCCACGCCTCGCGCATCACGTGCCGGCCGATCACGAACACCGGGGACGCGATCATGCGGTGCCTCCGTCCCTGTCTGAAGCAGAATCTCCGGCCGGGCGCGTGGCCGCCGCGGCCCGGGTACCGTCGTCGCGGGCCCCGACCAGCTTCACGAACACGTCCTCGAGCCGCTCGCGCTTCGCGCCCAGCGACACGATCTGACCCCCGGTCTCGCGGACGAGATCGATGATAGGGTACACGAAGCGCTGCTCGGGCACGACGACCACGGTGGCGTCGGTGCCGTGATGGATCGTCGCCCCGGGAATCGCCTCGATGTGCCGGCCGAGCGAGCCGTTGGCACCGTGAATCGTCAGCTCCATTTCGCGCGTGCCGGCGAGCAGGTCGCCGATCCGGCCGACCGCCACGAGCTCGCCGCGGTGGAGGATCGCGACGCGGTCGCAGACGGTCTCGACCTCGGCCAGAATATGCGAGCTGAGGAAGACGGTCTTGCCGCGCTCCCTGAGGCCCAGCAGAATGTCGCGCATCTCCCGCCGGCCGATCGGATCCAGACCGCCGGCGGGCTCGTCGAGGATCACGAGATCCGGATCGTTGATGAGCGCCTGCGCGAGGCCGAGCCGCTGCAGCATGCCGCGGGAGTACTTGCGCACGCTGAGCCGCCGCTGGTCCGCGAGGCCGACGAGCCGCAGCAGCGTGTCGACCCGCTCCCGCCGCACCCGGTCCGCGAGGCCGAACAGGGATCCGTAGTAATCTAAGATTTCGTCGCCGCGCAGGTATTCGTAAAAGTAGGGGGACTCGGGGAGAAATCCGACGAGCCGTCTCGCCTCGACAGAGCCCAGCGGGTGTCCGAGGACCGTACCGCCGCCGCCCGTCGGACGAATGAGGCCGAGCAGGAGCTTGATGGTGGTGGTCTTGCCGGCGCCGTTGGGTCCGAGGAAGCCGTAGATCTCTCCCCGCGGCACGTCGAGCGTGAGGCCGAGCAGCGCGGCCCGGTCCGACCGCAGCGAGCTGCCGTACCGTTTGGCCAGGTCGTGCACCGAGATCACTGACTGCACGGGCTGTCCCCCATGTCGTTCCGATGGAATTCTCGTGCAAGTGCGCTGTAGATCATATGCCCAGCGGCAGAGCCCCGTAGACATCGAGCCA
>DASYXS010000127.1:0-8962 GCA_035934535.1 bacterium | reverse complement strand
CGGCCGAGAGCGAGTACGCCGTCGAGCCGGTCGGGGTGGCGACGATGAGGCCGTCCGCCAGATGCGTGGCCAGGTGATCGTCGTTGATGTCGGTGCGGATGCGAAGAATTCGGGCGTAGCCGCTCTTCGTGACGACGACGTCGTTGAGCGCGAGGAGTTCGCGGACGACGCGTTCCCGTCCGGCGCCGGCCGCGCCCCGGCCGGCCGCCGTGACATTGGAGCGGCAGACCTGTGCCTGCAGCATCATTCGCTCGTCCACGCGGTAGTCGCCGGCGAGCACGCGCAGCAGCGCGTCGTCGACGGTCTGGTGGTGCACCTCCGCCAGGAAACCGAACCCGCCGAGGTTGACGCCGAGGATTGGAATCCCGTTGGGCGCGGCCTGTCGGGCCGCATTCAAGATCGTGCCGTCGCCGCCGAAGACGACGAGCATTTCCGCGCGCCGGGTGAGCTCGGCGGCCGGCGCGCCGAGCTCCGACAGGCCGAGGGTCTCCGCGCTTTCCGCGTTCACGACCACGTCGACGAGGCGCGAGGTCAACAGCGCCACCGCGTCCCGCGCCAGGCGTCCCACGTCCGGGTCGCCCCGCAGTTTCCCGATGTTGACGATCAGGCCGACGGTCTTCATGCGCCGCGCCTTCCGACGCGCCGGTGCGCGTCCGCGACGGCGGCGTCGAGGTCGAGGGCGGGCGGCGGGCCGGCGGGCCCGCCCGTCGTTCCCCGCCGGGCGAAATGGGCGAGGTACTCGATGTTCCCGGCCGGGCCGGTGATCGGAGACGCCGTCACCGCGAGCGGTGTGAGCCCCGCGCGCGCCGCGGCCGCGAGCGCGTCCTCGAGGACCGCGGCGTGCACCGCGGGATCGCGGACGACTCCGCCCCGCCCCACGGCGGCCCGTCCTGCTTCGAATTGCGGCTTGACCAGTGCGACGACGTGCCCGCCCGGCCGGACGAGCCCGGCGATCACACCCCACACGAGGCGCAGGCTGATGAACGAGAGGTCCGCGGTCACGAGATCGGCGGTGAGCGGAAATCGGTCGGGGGTCAACTGCCGTGCGTTCGTGTCCTCCATGACGGTCACCCGCGGGTCCCGCCGGAGGCTCCAGGCGAGCTGCCCGTGCCCGACGTCCACGGCGGAAACCCGGGCGGCCCCCTCCCGCAGCAGACAGTCGGTGAATCCGCCGGTGCTGGCGCCGAGATCGATCGCGACGACGCCGCGCACGTCGATCCCGAACGCCGCCAGCGCGTGCGCGAGCTTGATGCCGCCCCGGCCGACGTACGGGTGCGCGGGCGCGACCACGCCGACGCGCATCTGGGGGGTCACGCGGCGGCCCGGCTTATCCGCGACGGCGCCGTCGACGGTGACCCGCCCCGCGAGGACCGCGGCCTGCGCGCGGGCGCGGGTGTCCGCGAGGCCCTCCTGCACCACCCGTTCGTCGAGCCGCACGCCGGTCCGGCTTCCCTGGGTGCCGACGCGGGGTCGGCCGGGACTCCCCCGCGTCACCGGTCCCGCTCCAGCAGGTAGATCGCGAGATCTTCCAGACGCGCGCCGCGCGCGCCGAGCGGCGCGAGGGCCAGCACCGCGTCTTTCGTCGCGTCCGCCGCAAGCCGCCGCGATCGTTCGAGGCCGAACACGGCCGGAAACGTCACCTTCGACTGGCTGGCGTCGGCGCCGGTCCCCTTGCCCAGTTTGCCGCTCTCCCCGACGACGTCGAGGATGTCGTCGATGATCTGGAACGCGACGCCCATGTGCTCCCCGTAGCGATCGAGCGCGCGGAGGTCGCCGTCTGCCGCGCCCGCGAGCACGGCGCCGATCTTCAGGCAGGCCCGGATGAGCGCCCCGGTCTTCAGACGATGAATCTGACGAACCTCGGCCTCCCCCGGCTGTGACTTCATGACGGCCGGTCCCCCGCCGGCCGGCACGGCGTGGACGGCGAGCAGGTCAAGCACCTGGCCGCCGACCATCCCCTCGCTCCCGATGCCGAGCGTCAGCTCGCGAATGGCCCGAACCACCCGGCCCGGCGAACATGCCGGCACGTCGGCGTTCCGCGCCAGCAGTTCGAACGCATGGGCATGCAGGGCGTCGCCGGCCAGCACGGCCATCGCTTCGCCGAAGACCACGTGGCAGGTCGGCCGCCCCCGTCGAATCGCGGAATCGTCCATGGACGGCAGGTCGTCGTGAATCAGCGAGTAGGTATGGATCAGCTCGACGGCGCAGGCCGACGGCAGCACGGCCTCCGGCGGGGCGCCCGCGACCTCGGCGCCGGCGATGACAAGCATGGGACGCAGCCGCTTGCCGCCCGCAAACACGCTATACCGCATGGCGCGATGGACATCGGCCGGTGGGGCGGTGTCCGAAGGGAGATAGCGGTCCAGGGCGGCCTCGACGAGCCGGCCGTGCTCGGCGAGAACGCTCTCGATGGCGACCGGTCGGCGGGACGTTTCCGGCATCCTGACTTAGCGGATCTCGAACTCCTTTTCCTGGCCCGGGAACGGCTGCCAATCCTGACGGACGTCGCGCACGAGGGCCCCCGGCGGCCCGCTGCTCACGGCGCTCACCAGCGCATCGAGCGCGGGACGCTCACCGTCCGCCACGACCTCGACGCGCCCATCGGACAAATTGCGCACCCAGCCCCCCACACCCACCCGGTGCGCCGTTCGGCGGGTGAACTCGCGGAAGCCGACGCCCTGGACCCGGCCGGAGACCAGCAGATGCACCCGCACTCCGAAGTGCCACTACGGGGCGGCCTGCCGAACCAGGCGCGGGTCGAGCCGGACGATTCTGCCGAGCATGCCGTTGACGAACCGCCCCGACTCTTCCGTGCTGTACCGCTTCGCGAGCTCGACTGCCTCATTGATGATGACGCCGACCGGGGTGTCGGTGTGCTGCAGTTCGAAGATCGCCATGCGGAGCACGTTCCGGTCCACCGTCGCCATACGCTCGAGGGTCCAGTGCTCGGCGACGCTGCGGATCAGCGCGTCGATCTCCTCGACGTGCCGCCGCGTGCCGCGCACGAGCCCGTCGATGAGCGTCCAATCATCCCGCGGCCAGCCCTGCGCGCGCAGCGGCTCCAGGGCGTCGTCGATACGGCCCTTGCCAAGGTCGACCTGGAAGAGGACGCCGAGCGCGGCTTCGCGGGCCTGGTGACGCGTCGTCATGCGGTTCCCGCCGAAAACGGACTGACCACCGAAGCGGTGGTCAGAGAGGGATCCTGCGGGCGCGTGTCGCGCCCCACGGCGCGCAACATCGGTGTCACATGCTCCTGCACCACCGTATTATACCCGCTCACCCTTCGGCGAGCAACTGGCGGACCACGGCGACGTCGGCGGTGATCTGCCGGGTGAGCGCCGCGGCGTCGGGAAACGCGCGCTCGTCGCGAACGCGCCGCGCAAACTCGAGCGTCATCGTTTCGCCGGCGCAGTCGCCGTCGAAATCGAGAAGGAACGTCTCGACGCTGACCCCGCCCCCGCCGAAAGTCGGGCGGATGCCGATGTTGGTGGCGCCGCCGTAGCGGCGCCCACGCAGGGTGGCGACGGTCGCGTACACGCCGTGCGCCGGGACGATCTTGCGCGGTTCGACCGCGACGTTGGCCGTCGGCACGCCGATCGTGCGGCCGCGTCCTTCGCCGGGGATCACACGGCCGCCCAGGCGGTAGCGCCGGCCGAGCAGGCGCCCGGCGTCATCGACGAGACCTTCCCGCAGCGCGGCGCGGATGCGGCTGCTGCTGACCGGTTCCCCGCCCATGAGTACGGCCGGGACGAGATGCACCGCGATGTCCGCCTCGCGGCCCCACGCCTCGAACTGGCGCGCCGTTCCCTCACGGCGGAACCCGAACGTATACGATGAGCCCGCGACGATCTCGCGGGCGTCGAGGCGTCCGCGCAGCACCTCGCCGAGCCACGCCGCGGCGGAGATCCGCGAGAACGCGTTGTCGAACGGCAAGACGAGCGCGGCGTCCAGGCCGAGTGATGCGAACTGCTCGAGCCGTTCCTCGATCGTGCTGAGGAGGACCGGTTCGCGGCCCGGCCGCAGGACTTCGAGCGGATGCGGTTCGAACGTCAGCGCCGCGGCCGGGCCGCCGCGCGCACGCGCGCGCTCCACGGCGACACCGATGACGCGCCGGTGGCCGAGGTGCACCCCGTCGAACGTGCCGAGCGCGAGGACCGGCGCCCGGACCTCGGCCGGCCAGTCAGCGAGGCCGAAGATGCGGCGCACGCGGCCCCCCGGATCCCGCCGGGCGCGACTGCGGTGCCGGCGCGCCGCCCGCGCCGGCCAGCACCTTGAACGGACGAAGCAGTCCCTGCTCCACCCGCGCGAGGGCGACGAGCGTGCCGCGCCGGCTGCGAAGCCGCACAGGCAGTTCGTCGGCGAGCGCGTGTCCCGCCTTCCAGGCCGGCACCGGATGCCCATGCAGCACGTCGCTGACGCTCTGGTCGGAGAGATCGACGGCCGGAAGGTGCCCGACGGCGTCGTCCATCGAGATGAGCGCGCCCTCGAGCGCGCCCTCCACGGCGAGCGCGTCTAGTTCCTCGAGCGTACGCGCGCGCTCGACCTCGAACGTGCCCGTGCGGGTGCGCACCATGAAATGCGCGTAGCCGCCGACACCGAGCGCGTCCCCGATGTCGGCGCACAACTTGCGGATGTACGCGCCTTTGCCGCACGTCACGTGCAGCAGGAGGCGCATCCAGTCGCGGTCGTGGCTCACGATCTCGATCCCGTGTACGACGATGGGCCGTGGTTGAACGTCCACCACTTCGCCGCGCCGCGCGAGCTCGTACAGCCGGGCGCCTTCGTGGTGAATCGCCGACACCATCGGAGGCACCTGCAGGATCTCCCCGGTGAACCGGCGGAGGACGCCTTCGACCGCCGTCCGCCTCACCGGCGGCGCCCCGTCTCG
This sequence comes from bacterium, assembly GCA_035934535.1. Classification (GTDB taxonomy): domain Bacteria; phylum Sysuimicrobiota; class Sysuimicrobiia; order Sysuimicrobiales; family Segetimicrobiaceae; genus DASSJF01. The sequence continues at coordinate 4,074 of DASYXS010000127.1, read as the reverse complement.
CGCGGGACCGCCTGCCGGGGCGCCGGGCGGAGGCAGCACCTCGCCGTAGGCGTCGCCGGTGCTGGTGCGCATGCCGAGCCGCAGCTCGACGCGGTACTCTTTGTCGACGTCCATCAGAAACTCGCTGAGCCGGGTTGCCCGCCCCAGACAGACGACGAGCACCCCCGCGGCGCCGGGATCGAGCGTGCCGGTGTGGCCGACCCGCCGGAGTCCCGCGAGGCGTCGCACGGCATCGACGACGTCGTGCGACGTCATCCCCGGCGGCTTGAGGACGTTGAGAACGCCGTCCACGGCGCGCCTCAGGGGACCGCGCCGGCCGCGAGCTCGCGCTGCACCGCTTCCAGCGTGCGGCGCACCACCTCGGGCAGCGGTCCGGCCGCCGTGAACCCGGCCGCGGCGGCGTGGCCCCCGCCGGCGAACGCTTCGGCGACGATGTTCACCCGCACGCCGGGACGGCCGCGCATGCTGACATGGATCCCGTCCGGTTCTTCCTTGAACAACAGCGCAACCTGGACGCCGCCGATAGCGCGCAGCGTCCCGACGATCCCCTCCGACTCTTCCATCGACGTGCCGGACGCCCGCAGCATCTCCTGCGTCACCGCCGTCCAGGCGATGCGGCCGTCCGGCGACATCTCGAGGCGGCTCAGCGCCATGCCGAGGAGCCGCAGCGCCGCGGCGGGTCGGTTCTCGTACACCTGTGTGTAGACGTCCGCGGGACTCGCGCCCGCCTGGACCAGGTCCGCGGCGATGCGCAGCGTGCGCGGCGTCACGCTCGCGTACCGAAAGCTGCCGGTGTCGGTGAGGAGGGCGGTGAGCAGGCACGTGGCGCCGCCGGCATCGATCGGGCCGAGGGCCTGGACGATCGGCGTCACGAGCTCCCCGACCGCCGCGGCGGCCGGGTCGTACAGGATCAGATCGCCGTATCCGCCGTTGCTCACGTGGTGATCGATGTTGATCCACAGCGGCACGCCGACCGCCCGCGCGGCCAGCGCTCCCGCCCGGTCCGGCGTGCTGCACTCCATGAACACCGCGGCCCCAAACGGCTCGTTCGGCGCGAGCTCCGTCACGATCTGGTCCGCGCCGGGGAGAAATCGGTACATCTCCGGCACCCCGTCGCTGCTTCCGACGACCGCCTGCTGGCCGCGTGCCCGCAGCGCCCTTGCGAGCGCCAGCGTCGAGCCGAGGCAGTCCCCGTCGGGGGACACGTGATTAAGGAGCAGCACCCGCCGGCCCAGGAGCGTTTCCGCGATCCGTTCGGCCGGTGTCATTCGGGGGCCCGGCCGTCGCGCTCCTTGGTCACCTGCCGCAGCAGGCGGTTGACGCGGTCGCCCTGCTCGATCGATTCGTCGATCCGGAACGTCACCTCCGGCGTGTAGCGCAGCCGGATCCGGTGCGCCAGCTCGGTGCGGACGAAGCCCTCCGCGCTGCGCAGGCCCTCCATCGTGCGCGCCTTCGCCTCGGCGTCCCCGTACACGCTCACGAAAACCCGCGCGTGGCGGAGGTCGGGACTGAGCTCGACGTCGGTGACCGACACGAACCCGATGCGCGGGTCCCGCATGTTGCGCTGCAGGATCGTGCTGGTCTCTTCTTTGAAGAGCTCCCGGAGACGGGCGATGCGCGGACTCGTCATGACCGGCCCCTCCCTTACCGCCCGGGTCATCGCATCTCGGTGCTGTAGTCGAGCAGCACCAGCTCGCCGTGATGCTCGATCTCGCGCGCGACGCGGGCCAGCACCGAGTCGGCGTGGCGGGTGTCGGTGCTCACACACGCGACCGCCAGCCCGGCGCGCCGCCAGGAGTCCTGATACGTTACTTCGGCCGCCGCGACGTTGAAGCGGTGATGGAGCCGGTCGAGGATCGACTTGACGATCCGGCGCTTGTCTTTGATGCTCTGCGTGCCCGGCAGGCCGCACTCGACGTGCAGCACCCCCACCACCATGGCCCGCCGCGCTTACGTCGGCGCCGCCTCCACGGCGAACACCTCGAGGACGTCGCCTTCCTTCACGTCGTTGAACCGCTCGATCTGGATGCCGCACTCGAAGCCTTCGACAACTTCCCGCACGTCTTCCTTGAACCGCCGCAGCGAGCCGACGACGCCCTCGTGCACGACGACGCCGTCCCGGATCACGCGCACCTTCGCGCCGCGGGTGATGTGGCCCGAGGTCACGTAGCTGCCGGCGATCGTGCCCACGCGGCTGATCGAGTAGACGCGCCGGACCTCCACGCGTCCCAGCACCACCTCGACCATCTTGGGCGCCAGCATGCCGGTCGTCAGTTTCTTGATGTCGTCCAGCACCTCGTAGATCACGCGGTAGAGCCGGATGTCGACGTGCTCTTGCTCGGCGAGCTTCCGCGTCTGGGGCTCCGGCCGCACGTTGAAGCCGACGATCACCGCCTGGCTGGCCGCGGCGAGCATCACGTCCGATTCGCTGACGTTGCCGACAGCGGCGTGCAGAATCGTGATCAGCACCTCGGGGGTGGTGAGCCGCTCGATCGCCGGCACGAGCGCCTCGACGGAGCCCTGCACGTCGCCCTTCACGATCACGCGCAGCTCGCGGCGCTCGGTGACGGTGCCGGTCTCGCGCGAGATCTCCTCGACGCTGAGCTGGCGCGACCGGGCCTGCTCCGCGGCGCGGCGGCGCTCCCGCCGCTCTTCCGCCACGGCCTTGGCGATGCGCTCGTTGGACACGGACTCGAGCAGGTCGCCGGCCTGCGGCACGTCGCTCAGGCCGATGATCTCGACCGGGGTGCTCGGGCCGGCCGTGTCCGTGCGCACCCCGGCCTCGCTCTGCATCGCGCGGATGCGGCCGTAGGTCTCTCCGACCACGACGGCGTCGCCGACGCGCAGGGTCCCGTCCTGGACCAGGATGGTTGCCACCGGGCCGCGGCCCTTGTCCAACCGGGCCTCCACGACCGTGGCGCGCGCCGGCTTCTCGGGCGTGGCGCGTAGATCGCGCAGCTCCGCGACGAGCAGAATCATCTCGAGCAGCGTGTCGATCCCGGTGCCCTGCCGCGCCGAGACGGGCACCATGATCGTGTCGCCGCCCCAGTCCTCCGGCACCAGCCCGAGATCCGAGAGCTGCTGCTTCACGCGGTCGGGATTGGCCTGCGGGAGATCGACCTTGTTGATCGTCACCACGATCGGCACGCGCGCGGCCTTGGCGTGGTTGATGGCCTCGATCGTCTGCGGCATCACGCCGTCGTCGGCCGCGACCACCAGCACGGCGATGTCGGTCACCTGGGCGCCGCGGGCGCGCAGCGCGGTAAACGCCTCGTGGCCCGGGGTATCGATGAACGCGATCTTCTTGCCGTTCACCTCGGCCGTGTACGCGCCGATGTGCTGGGTGATCCCGCCGAACTCGCGCGCGGCGACGGACGTCTTGCGGATCGCGTCGAGCAGGCTCGTCTTGCCGTGGTCGACGTGGCCCATCACCGTAACGATCGGCGGCCGTGGCGTCGTGCCCTTCTCCTGAGGCGTGGTCTGGGACACCTCGAGGGTCGGCGCCACTTCCTGGACCTGCTCGACGACTCTGGCCTTCGGCGCGTAGTTGAACGCCGCCATGACCTTCGTCGCCACTTCGAGCGGGATCATGTGATTGACGCCGGCCAGCACGCCGTTCTCGACGAGCTTCTTCACCACTTCGCCCGCGCCGACGCCCATCCGGGACGCCAGCTCGCCGACCTGGATTGGGCCGTCGAGCTCGAGATAGCGGACCGGCTGCGGAGCCGCCGGTGCGGCGGGCGCCTGCGGCGGAGGCGCTTCGACGGGCTTTGCCCGCTCGACCGGGCGCGGGGGTTCAGGCGCCGGCGGCAGCGGTTCCAGCGCCGGCCTCGGTGCCGCGGCCGTCGTACCCGGCTCGTAGCGCGGCGTCTTGCGCACGTCACCGAACCGGATCGTCGGCTTTTCTTTCGTCGGGGCAGCAGCGGGCGCCGCGGTCGCGGCGCCCGCGGGCGCATGCGCGGCCGGCCGTTCCCGCGCCGGCGTTGCGGGCCGCTTGGCGTCGGTCTTGCCCTCGGTGGGACGCTTCACCGCGGTGCCGCCGGCTGACGCGGCGGCGGGACGCGCCGCCGGGCT
>DASYXS010000132.1:0-4832 GCA_035934535.1 bacterium | reverse complement strand
CGGCGTAAACGCGACGTTGTGGACCCGGCCGTCGGCGAGGATGGTGGCCAGGCAGCTGGCCGTCGACGCGCCGGGCAGGAAGAGATCGTACCGGATTGTCAGCCTGTCGACCGGCGCCGGCCACGTGTACACCAGGGCCAGCGTGGTGTGCGTCGCGGGGGCCAGCCCGGCCGGCCCCGACATCGCCGGCGATCCCGCGAACGGCCGGACCGCGAGAACACCCTCGCGGACCTCGGCGGCGGGAGTCCGGAGCCGCGCGGACAGCCGCAGGTGCGCCGAGAGAAAACGGCGGAGGTCCTCGCGGTGCGCCCGGATCTCGTCGCCGGTCAGGCGGCCGGCATGCGCGTCGTCGGCGAAGGCGACCAGACCGGTCGGCAGCGTCAACGTCACACGCGCGGAGGCACCGGTGACGACGATCTCCGCGGCCGCTTGGTCGGCCCAATGCGCCTCGACGGGGACAGGCGGCGCGGCGAGCCACGGCGCCAGCAGCACCGCCGCGATCAAGGCCATCCAGCGCGCATTGCGTCGCGTCATCGTCCCTACCCCCTCCGCTACAGACCGATCAGGGCCAGCTGCAGGGCGCGCTCGTCAAACGTAGGATCGACCGCGCGGACGAGCCGCAGATATCGTCGGGCGGCCGCGGTGTCGCCCAGCCCCTGCGCCACAACGGCGGCGCGGTAGTAGTACCTCGCATCACGCACGCCCCATCGCATCGCGGCGCGGATAACCTGCTGCGCGTCCGCCCACCGCCCGGCGCGGCACAACGCCCACGCCATCGTGTCGAGGGTGTCGGGGTCCGCGCGAACGGCCAGTTCCTGCCGCATCAGGTGGAGCGCCTCGGACAGATCGGCGGCGCGGCCGCGGGTCAGCAGAAGGCGCGCGAGTTCGCGCCGGTGTCCGTAGGCGCCGGAGGCCGCGTCCTGGCGAAGCCGTGCCTCGGCGTCCGCCCAAAACCGCGCCGCCTCGGCGTGGCGGCCTTGCAGATCGCGCGCCTGCGCGACGCCGCGCAGGACGACGTGGTCGTACACGTTCGGGGCGTCGCGCGTGACCGTGACGACGCGCGTCAGATGGTCGATTGCGACCTCATAGCGGCCCTGCCGCAGGTCCAGCACGGCAAGATCCGTCAGCGCAAGCGGGTACTGCGGCAGGATCCGCAGCGCCTCGGTAAACAACGCCCTCGCCTCATCGAACCGGCCGTGCTGATAGAGAAAGCGCCCGTAGAGACTGCGCACCCAGGTGGAGCTCGCGGTCTCCTCAGGCTCCTCGAGCGCCAGCGCGCGGCGGTAGTCGGCCTCGGCCGCCGCGTCCCGGCCCTGCGCGATCTCGACCAGCGCACGCAGCGCATAGGCGCGCAGCGACGGATCCGCGGCCACAAGCGCCCGAACCGCCCGCGACGCCGCGGGCAGGTCGCCGGTGGCGAGGCTCGACGTCACGATGATCGGCAGCGCCTCTTCGGTGGGCCCGGCCGCGCGCGCGAGGCGCATCGCCTCCGCAAAGGCGTGGCGGGCTTCAGCGACGCGGGCGAGCGCCAGCACGGCACCGTCATTATTGACGTTGAGGCGCGCGAGCGATTCCCGCGCCGTCTGCTCGGCCAGCAGGTACCATCGGAGGTCGCCGGTCACGCGCGCCTCCTTGAGATAAGCGCCGGCGAGTCCGGCGCGGTCGAGGGCGCCGTCGGGGTTGCGGGTGAGCCGGTCCTCGTAGAACGCGATCTCCGCCCGAAGCAGGCTCGAGATCGCGCCCTGCGGGGGACGCTGGAAGTGGTACCGGAATGCCATGTCCGCGCGCCCGGCGAGGGCGGTGTGCGCGAGACCGATCCCGGCCGCGACCAGCGCGGCGACGACGATCGCGAGCATCCCTGAGCGGTGCCGTCTCGAGTGCATCCTCGGGGCCTCCGTGAGGCCGGGCGCCGGCGGTTCGCCCGCCGGCGCCCGGGACGTGAATCTAGTTGGGATCGGCCAGGTACGGGAACGAGGTGAGCAGCGGCTTGTGCGTGGTGCCGCCGCCGTTGGGTCCGGCGTACGTCACGTTGTCGGTCTTCACGGCGCCGTTCGTGACCACCGAAAGCGTCACGTGGATCACGTCGTCGGTGATCTTGCGGCCGCGGATCGGGCTGCCCTTCGCGTTGAGCGCCGCGGCGTAGCCGCTCGGGCCGGTCGTGTCGATGCGCATCACGTCGGGCAGAAAGGCGACCAGGAGCGCCGTGGCACGCTTGTCGTCGTTGCCGAAGGCCATGAGCGTGTGCTTGGCCTCGGCCACGATCGGACCGGCCGCGTCCGCCTCGGGCTTGTGGCCCGAAAGCGCCGCCGCCTCGAAGTCCGGGCCCACGCCGTTGAGCGCGTTCTGGTAGGCGGTGGTGGTGAGGAGCCCTTCGCCGATCGCCGGCCGGGCCAGGCGGGCGATCTGCTTGCCGCCGGAGCTCACGGTCGTCCACGCGTCGAAGGTCGTCGCGGACGTCGATCCCGCGAGCCACGCGCGCGGCACGCGGACCGCGATGGAGAGGACGTTGTAGCCCGCGGTGAAGTCGTACCCGGGCTCGCGGAACCCGACCTTGGGCCCCATCCCGAGCGCGCCCGCGCGGACGCGGAAGAACTGCTCGACGTCGAAGAAGAACGGATCTTCGCGCAGCCCCGCGAACACCGAGATCGTCCCCCCGCCCAGGTTGACCGGGGTCACGATCGGCGCCGCCGCGGCGGCCAGCGGCGTGGTCCGCGCGCCCGTCGAGCCGGCGGTGGTGACGCCGTCCCGCACGGCCGTTACCTTGATCGGCTGCGAGCCGTCCTGCCCCGGGGCCCCGAACTGGAACCGCAGCATCGCGTCGGTCTTCCCGGTCGGCATCGCGTCGTTGTTCATGGCCCGCGTCACGTGGATGTCGTACTGCGCGTTCGTGCTGAAGGCGTATTCCTGGCGCGGCAGCGATCGGGGGTTCACGTTCATGATGAAGATCAGGTCGCCGGCGCCTGCCGCGGGATTCTGGTCCTGCTCACGGAAGACGAAGAAATCCGTGGTGTGCAGCGCGCGACCTTTCAGATCGAGTTCCCCGTCGTCGTGGTTGGACGCCACGAGCAGGCGGGGCGTGATGACCATCGCCGCCAACGCCAGAAGCGCGAGGGCGGACAGCCACAGCCTGGATCGACCCATCGAGCCACCTCCCTGTCGTCTCGGAAGCCGCCGCCCGTCCCGGACGTCCGCGCGCGCTGGGCGGCATCTCTTCCGTCACCGCGATATTCGCAGCCCGGCCGGGCGCGGATTGGCCGGCGCGCCGCAACCCATCCGCGCGGCCCGCGCGGACGAAGGAATACACGGGGACCATGGTGCAAGCAGTGCGTCGATCCGCTTTGACGCGCTGTTCAAGGGGGGACGTCGATGCGGGCACCGTTCGACGGGGCGGGCGGACTGTGCGCGATCCTGGCGGGAGCCGCGGGGTTCCTGTACGCGGTCAGCTTCCTCATCGTGTCGCGCGCGGCTCCCGACGCGGGACGGCTGTGGAGCGCGATCTTCCTGATGCTCGGCGGGCTCCTGTCCACCGCCGCGCTGACGGCCGTGTACGAACGGCTTCGAAGCGGCAACGAGCCGGCCGCCTTGTGGGCGCTGCTGCTCGGCATCGTGGGCGTGATGGGCGCCGCCATTCACGGCGGCTATGAACTGGCCGCCGCCGCGCATCCCGTCGCCGGCGCCTCGACGGACGCGCCCAGTCAGGTCGATCCGCGGGGGCTACTCACCTTCGGCGTCACCGGTCTCGCGCTCATCGTGTTCGGCCGGCTGATTACGACGAGCGCCGCCCTGCCACACGGCCTTGGCTCGCTGGCCTACGTTCAGGGTGTGCTGCTGATCCTCTTGTACCTCGGCCGACTCATCATCCTCACCCCCGCCAGCCCTGTAATCGTGATCCCCGCGCTGCTCTCCGGCTTCGTGGCCGGTCCGGCCTGGTACATCTGGCTCGGTCTGGTGCTGCGTCGCGCGTGAACTGCGCCGTCAGGTCATCTGACCTCAAGCGAGGGTGACAAATATCGGTGACAACTCATGAGCTCAGGCAAAGCCAGCCAAATAGGATGACGAAAACAGCGGGAGCGGATCAGGGATTCTGACCCGCTCCCGCCTGGTTTCTTAGCTGCTTGATTGGTCTAAGACTCTATGGATAGATCCAATCTTCGCCGGCGCCCTGCCCGACGATCCGGACGTTGTCTGAGCTGATTCCGGACGCCCATGTCTGGCCGTTCTTCGACGCGCCCGGGCCAAGGATCTGCAGGCAGACCGTGTAGGTGTTGCCCTTCGTCCAGGAGCCATCCGCATCATAGGCGTACCCTGCCAGGTTGCTCGTGTAAGCGATCCCGACAACCCGACCACCGATGGCACTGATCCCATGAATGTAGCCGCCGATCGCGCCGGAACAGGTCACGGTAGCACCAGAACCGACCGGTACGACCGTCGCCGCTCCCGATTTGTCGTACTTCCATTCAGAAATGGTCAGCACGTAACCTTGCTGTTTTCCACTCGCATCCGAATACGTACCCACGATTAGAGTGTTGGCGTCGGTGCCATCCTTGCTATCGACGCCTCTCGCAATGCCGCCACCGGCCACCGACACGTCAAACGAAATCCAGCTCCCACCGACGATCGCCGACGGGGTGCTGGCATTGACGCTGGCGGTATTGACTTGGACGGCGAAAGCGTGCGATGCGTGTCCTTTGTTGGTGAGATAGTATCCTACCACCCAGGCGAGGCCGCCAGTGGAAATGGTAATTCCAGTCGGACGGGTGTCATAAGCGTTGGCGTCGCCGGAATAGGTCTTGGCGTCGAAGGAAAGAAAATCCAAACTTGAATAGTTGGGG
>DASYXS010000129.1:0-19493 GCA_035934535.1 bacterium | reverse complement strand
CGTCATCGCCACCTGCGTGCCGAGGAACATCTGGATCGCATTCCCCGGCAGCAGGTGGACGAGCAGAAACACGACGATCGAGACGCCCCACAGGACGGGGACGAGCGTGAGGAGCCGGCCCGCGAGAAACGCCGTCACGCGGGCCGGCTCCCCGGATGGAACGTTGTCGCGCGGCTGATGAGGCCTAACCCGCGCATACCGCGGGGTGGTCCCGCACCGCGGGACTAGCGCTCGATCGACGCCTGCTCCAGGTAGTTCAGCGCGCCGGTCGGGATGATGCGGAAGCCCTTCACGTAGCGCTGCGTTATCTCGGTCTCCATGGGCGTGTACAGGAACACCGCCGGGGCGTTGGTGACCAGCGCGTGCTCCAGATCGTGGTAGATCGGGAGGCGCTCGGCGACGGTCACGTGGACGCGGCCGCGGTCGAGCAGCCGGTCGACGGTGGAGTCTTTGAACAGGAAGTTGTTGACGGCGCCGGTGCTGTAGAACGTCCGGTAGAGGAACCGGTCCGGGTCCGGATCGCCGCCGCGCAGCTCCACCATCGTGTCGAAGTCGCGCTTCACCCACTGGTTGATGTACTGGCCCCACTCGACGTTCTGGATGTTGGCGTTGAGTCCGACGGCCTTCAACTGGCTCTGGATCACCTGAGCGACGGCGAGGCCGCCTTCGTACGTCGGCGAGACGGTGATGTTGAACGACGCGCCCGCGGCGCCGGACTCTTGTAGGAGCTGCCGCGCCCGTCCCGGGTTCGGGCGGTACTCGGGGAAGTTCGAGACCGGCAGCGCCCATACGCGGTCGGGCGCCGGGATCGGCCCGCTCACGACGCCCATGCCGAACTCGGCCGCGCCGATGATCGCCTGCCGGTCGATGGCGAAGGCGATCGCATCGCGCACGCGCGAGTCGGTGAACGGCTTCCGCGTCGTGTTGAACGAGAAGATCCGGAGGTTCAGGCTCGGCGCCTGCTGGACGGCGAGCGTGTTCAGCCCCATCGCCTGCTTGACGACGCTGCCGTCGGAAATGGTCGCCATGTCGAGACTGTGCGACCGCAGGCCGGCGAGCAGCGACGCCTGCTCGGGGATGACGCGGAAGACGACTTCGTCGACCTTCGGGAGGCCGCGCTTGAAGTAGCGCGGGTTCCGGGTGAGGCGCATGTAATTGTCCGGCACCCACTCCGCCAGCATGAAGGGGCCGGTGCCCGCCTCGGTCTTCTGCAGATCGCCCGACCGCTGCACCGCGGCCTGCTCCACAATCGACGCGTTGCCCGATGCGAGCCCGGAGAGCAGGGACGCGAGCGGGTATTTCAGGCCCAACCGCACGGTGTACTTGTCGGGCGCGGTCACGGTGTCGATGACGTCGATGTACGAGCGGCCCGGCGACGCCGTCTTAGGATCGAGAATGCGGTTGATGGTATAGACGACGTCCGCGCTGGTCATCTCCGTGCCGTCGTGGAACCGCACGCCGTGGCGCAGATGGAACACATACGTCCGGCTGTCCGGGTTGTCCCACGACTCGGCGAGGTCGCCCACGACGTGGAGCCCCGCGTCGTACGTGACGAGCTTGTTATATAGAAGGTCGACGCGCCGGAACGACGAGAAGGCCGTGACCTTGTTGGGATCGAGCCCGACGACCTCTTGATCGACGCCGATCGTCAGCGTCACCTTGCCGGGCGCCGCGCCGGCCCGCAGAACCGGTACGGACACGGCCACGGCGATTGCCAGCAGGAGCCATGCCACCCGCCTCATGTTCATTCTCCTTTGCCCCCCCCGAGGGTGTGGTGCCGATCTCCCGATCGCCGTGCGGCGCTAGGCGCGGGCCGCACGGATCGGGCCCCGTGTCTTGCGGTACAGAATCTCGGTCAGACCCGGCCCAACGTAGTCGGTCAGCTCGCCGATGCGCCGGTAGCCGCGTCGTTCGTAGAACCGCTGCGCCCCGGCGTTGGACGCGCTGACGAGCAAGAATACGTTGGGCCCGGTGTCGAAGATCGCCCCTTCAGCGGCGTCCATCAGGCGGGCGCCGACCCCGCGTCCCTGCGCGTCCGCGGCGACGCCGACGGCCCAGACGTAGCCGCTGTGGCCGAACGTGCCCCGCACCAGATACTCGACGAATCCGACCACGCGCCCCGCGTCCTCGGCCACGTGCACCTGCGCCGCGCCCCGAAGTGAGGCGGTGAACGTCTCACGCGCTTCCCGGATCGTCACGCCGTACTCCCGCCACAGCGGCAGCCCGGACATGATCGCGGCACAGGCCTCCACGTCCGCCGGGCCAAGCGGCCGGACCGTCACGACGCCTCCACGCTTCTCAAGTTCTCCGATGCGCGTGATACCGCCTGCCCCGTCTGACGCGGGACCTCCTGCCGCGACCGCAGGAGGCGTTCCGCGCGGGCCGGAAGCACTGGGCGATGATCGTCTTCGCCGGTACGGTGCTCGCCGCCGACCGCGATCTCACCCCGGGCGTCGTCGTGATCGAAGACGGCCGTATCGCGCGCGTCTCCGCCGAGGCGGCGCCGGCCGGGGCGCTCGCGTTTCCCGACGCGACGCTGATCCCCGGACTCGTCGACCTCCAAGTCAACGGGGGCGCGGGCGTGGACTGCCTCCGCGCGGGGGCGCCAGCGTACGAGACGCTCGGCCGGTATCTCGCGGCGACGGGCGTGACCGCCTACCTGCCCACGATCACGAGCGCTCCGCTCGACGAGATGCGGCGGGCCGGCGAGGCGGCCGCCATCGCGATGCGCCGCGGCGGGCCCGGGCCCGAGATCCTCGGCGTGCACTTCGAGGGGCCGTACCTCAACCCGCTGCGGCGCGGCGCCCACCGCGCGCAGGATCTGCGAACCCCCGACGCGGACGAGATGGCCGAGGTGGTCCGGCGCCTCGCCGGCGCGCTCCGCGTTGTGACCCTCGCCCCCGAGCTTGAGGGCGCCGAGCCGCTCGTGCGATCGTTGACCGCGCAGGGCGTCCTCGTGTCGATCGGCCACACGGACGCCTCGTTCGACGACGTGCAGGCGGCGGCCAGGTGGGGGGCGCGAATGGCGACCCATCTGTTCAACGCGATGCGGGGCATCCACCACCGCGAGCCCGGGGCCGCGGGGGGGGCGCTCGTGACGCCGGCGCTCGCGCTCGGGTTGATCGCCGATCTCGCGCACGTGCATCCCGCGATCCTGTCGCTCGCCGCGCGCGCCGCCGGCATGGGCCGTATCGTGCTCGTGACCGACGCGATCTCCGCGGCGGGGATGGGACGGGGCTCCTTCACGCTCGGCGCGCAGACGGTCGAGGTGAAAGACGGCGTGCCCCGTCTCGCGGACGGCACGCTTGCCGGCAGTGTGCTGCAAATGCACCGCGCGGTCTCCAATTTTGCCGCCGCCGCCGGCGTGAGCCGCCGCGACGCGGTCCAGGCCGCCTCGCTCACCCCGGCCAAACTCCTCGGACTCCAGCGCCGCAAAGGCCGCATCGCGCCCGGCGCGGACGCGGATCTCGTCGTGCTCGGCCGCGACGGCGACGTGCTGCTGACGATCGTGCGCGGGGAGATCGCCTACCGGCGGGGCGCGTGAGCGCCGCACCGCGCGCGCGGCGATCCGGTTGACATTCCCCCGTGGCTCTGATATCTATCAAAGGAACGAGCACAGGAGCGACGACGATAATCGCATATCGGCCCGTACGCCGGCCCTGACGCCGGCACGGAGGGAGTGCGCCTAGGGTTCCGCGGCGGTGCAGCCGGCAGGACCGAGCGGCGCAGGCGGCCCACGCGGCGCTACACCGTCGGGATAAAAGCCCGAGGGAGGGTTCCTCTTCAGGACCTCTCTCGGGCTTTTTTGTATTCCGGGCGGGGAGCAGATTCCGAATAGGGAGCGGCCGGTGCCTGATCTACGCGATCCACGGTTCGAGCACGACGCGTGCGGGACGGGGTTCGTCGCGACCACCGCCGGCCGCAGCCACGCGGTGATCGAACTCGCGCTCGAAGCGGTCGCGCGTCTCACCCACCGCGGCGCGGTTTCCGCCGACGGGAAGACCGGCGACGGCGCCGGCGTGCTGACGCAGATTCCGTACCGGCTGCTGGTCCCGGACCTGTACCGGCTCGGCGTCCGGCCTCCGCGGCACGCGGACCTCGGCGTCGCGATGGCGTTTCTGCCGCGCGACGTGCGCGCGCAGGCCCGCGCGCGGTCGATCATCGAGGACGTGGCGACCCGGGAGGGTCTTGTCTTCTTCGGCTGGCGCGCGGTGCCCGTGGCGCTGACGGCCCTCGGCGCGCAGGCCGCGCGCACGCGGCCCGAGATTCAGCAGGCCCTGCTCGGACGGCCCGAGCGGCTCGGCGCGGAAGACTTCGAGCGCGCGCTGTATCTGGTGCGGCGCCTCGTCGAGCGGCGCCTCGACGAGGAGGGCGTGGAGGGCGCGTACCTCGCGTCGTGCTCGCACCGCACCGTTGTGTACAAGGGCATGTTCGTCGCCCCGCAGCTCGCGCGGTTCTATCCGGATCTCCGCGATCCGCGCTACGAGACCGCGCTCGCGCTCTTCCACCAGCGCTACAGTACGAACACGTTCCCGAGCTGGCCGCTGGCCCAGCCCTTCCGCTTCCTCGCCCACAACGGCGAGATCAACACGCTCTCCGGGAACGTGAACTGGATGCGTGCCCGCGAGCGGCAGGCGCGCTCCCCGGTGTGGCGCGAGCGGATGGGCGACCTGCTGCCGGTGATCCAGCCCGGCGGCAGCGACAGCGCGATGCTCGACAACGCGCTCGAGCTCCTTGTCCGATCCGGCCGCGATCTGCTGCACGCGACGATGATGCTGGTGCCGGAGGCGTGGGAGGACCACGCCGAGATGCCGGACGACGTGCGGGCGTTCTACGACTTTCACGCCGGGATCGCCGAACCGTGGGACGGACCGGCCGCGCTCGCGCTGTCGGACGGCCGGTACGCGGCGGCCGCCCTGGACCGCAACGGCCTGCGCCCGGCGCGGTACGTCGTCACCGACGACGGCCTCGTCATCGTGGCGAGCGAAGCCGGCATCGTGGACGTCGAGCCGTCGCGCGTCGTCGAGAAGGGCCGTCTCGGCCCCGGCCGGATCCTCGCGGTCGACACCGCGGCGGGCCGCCTGCTGACGGACGACGTGATCAAGGGCGAAGCAGCCGCCGGCCGCCCCTACGCGGCGTGGCTGGCGCACGAACGCGTGCGTCCGGCCGCGGCCCGTGAGGCGGCGCCAACGGCCGCGCCCGAGCGGACGGCCGTTCCGCCGGACGAGCTCGCGCGCCGCATGGTTCTGTTCGGCTACACGCGCGAGGAGGTCCAGCGCATCCTCGAGCCGATGCTGGCCGACGCGAAGGATCCGGTCGGCTCGATGGGGGACGACACGCCGCTCGCGGTGCTCGGGGCGCGGCCGCGGCTCGTCGCCCACTACCTGAAACAGCGCTTCGCGCAGGTCACCAACCCGCCGATCGATCCGCTGCGCGAGCGGCTCGTCATGTCGCTGCGCACGCTGCTCGGAGCGCGGCCGAGCCTGCTCGCGGAGGGGCCGGAGCACGCGCGCCTCGTCGAGCTGCCGAGCCCGGTGCTCTCGCCGTCCGATCTCGCGTCGCTCGAGGCACTCGGCGACCGGTTCCGGCTGCGCACCCTCGACGCGCTCTTCCCCGCGGCGGAAGGGGCGGAAGGCCTGGAGCGCGCGCTCGTGCGGTTGTGCGATGAGGCGGTCTATCAGGTGGAGGAGGGCGCGTGCCTGCTCGTCGTGAGCGACCGCCGCGCCGACGCGGCGCGCGCGCCGATCCCGCCGGTGCTCGCCGTCGGCGCCGTGCATCAGGCGCTGATCCGCCGCGGGATGCGCATGAGCGCGAGCCTCATCGCCGAGACGGACGAGGCCCGCGACGTCCATCACCTGGCGCTGCTGATCGGGTACGGCGCGAGCGCGGTGTGCCCGCGCCTCGCCTACGACGTCGTCGCCGAGGAAGGCCGCCGGCACGGGTTGGCCCCCGACGCGGCGCTCGGCCGATACCGCGGGGCGCTCGAAGCCGGGCTGCTCAAGATCATCTCCAAGATGGGGATCTCGACGATCAGCAGCTACCACGGCGCCGGCATCTTCGAGGCCCTCGGGTTGGAGCACGCGCTGGTCGAGTTCGCGCTGACCGGCACCCCGACGCGCATCGGGGGTATCGGGCTCTCCGAGGTTGCCGACGACACGCTCGCGCGCCACCGCCTGGCGCATCGGACCGGCGAGGCGCCCGCGCTCGAGGATCCCGGGGCGTTCCGGTTCCGCAAGGGCGGCGACTACCACGCCTTTCATCCGAACGTGCTGCGCACGCTGCACCGGCTGTCCCTCGCGGGCGGCGGCGACGGCTACCTCGCCTACGCCTGGGAAGTCATGCACCGCCCCCCGACCGCGCTGCGCGACCTTCTGGAGTTTTGCGGCCGCACGCCCATCGAACTCGACCAGGTCGAGCCGGCCTCGTCGATCGTGCGCCGGTTCATCGTCTCCTCGATGTCGCACGGTTCGCTCAGCCGCGAGGCGCACGAGACGCTCGCCGTCGCGATGAACCGTCTCGGCGCGCGCAGCGCGAGCGGCGAAGGCGGGGAGGACCCCGCGCGCTATACGCCGCGCCCGAACGGCGATTCCGCGAACTCCGCGATCAAGCAAATCGCGTCCGGCCGCTTCGGCGTCACCGCGGCCTATCTCGCCTCCGCCCAGGAGCTCGAGATCAAGATGGCCCAGGGCAGCAAGCCCGGCGAGGGCGGGCAGATCCCGGGGACAAAGGTCAGCGGGGAGATCGCGCGGATCCGCCGCTCGCAGCCGGGCATCACGCTCATCTCGCCGCCGCCGCACCACGACATCTACAGCATCGAGGACCTCGCGCAGCTCATCTACGACCTCAAGCAGGGGAACCCGGGCGCGCGCGTGTCGGTGAAGCTCGTCAGCGAGGCCGGCGTCGGGACGATCGCGGCCGGCGTGGCGAAGGCCTACGCCGACACGGTGCATATCGCCGGCGCGGACGGAGGCACCGGCGCCTCGCCGCTCGACTCGATCAAGAACGCCGGGGTGCCGTGGGAACTGGGCCTCGCCGAGACCCAGCAGACCCTGGTCGCGAATAACCTGCGGGGCCGGGTGCGCGTGCGGGTCGACGGCGGGCTCAAGACCGGCCGCGACGTCGTCGTCGCCGCGATGCTCGGCGCGGAGGAGTTCGGGTTCGCGAGCGCCGCGGTGGTGGCGCTCGGCTGCGTGATGGCGCGGCAGTGCCACCTCAACACCTGTCCGGTCGGCATCGCCACGCAGCGCGAAGATCTGCGCGCGAAGTTCCCCGGAACGCCGGAACGCGTGATCAACTTCATGACCGGGGTCGCGGACGAGGTTCGCGGGATCCTCGCCTCGCTCGGCTTCCGCTCGCTCGATGAGATCGTCGGCCGGCCGGACCTGCTCCGGATGCGCGGCGAGATGCCGGCGGGACGGGCGCGGCGCCTCACGCTCGAGCGGATCCTCGCCGACCCCGATCCCTCCGGGACGCGCGCGCGCCGCGCGCGCCAGGACCGCAACGACCGTCCCGGGACGCCGTATGACGATCACATCCTGCTCGAAATCCGCGACGCGATTCTGGAGGGCCGGCCCGTCGACCGCGCCTTCCGGATCGCGAACGGCGATCGCGCGGTCGGCGGCCGCATCGCCGCGGCGATCGCCCGGCGGTACGGCGACGCCGGGCTTCCCGACGGTACCGTCACCCTGCGGTTTGCTGGGACGGCCGGCCAGTCGTTCGGCGCCTGGTGCGTCCCCGGAATGCGCCTCGTACTCGCGGGAGAGGCCAACGACTACGTCGGGAAGGGGATGACCGGCGGCACGCTGATGATCCGGCCGCCGGACGCGCTGCTCCCCGCGTCGCACCGGCACGCGATCGTCGGCAACACCGTCTTGTACGGGGCCACCGGCGGGCGGTTCTTCGCCGCCGGCCGCGCCGGCGAGCGGTTCGCCGTCCGCAACAGCGGCGCCGTGGCCGTCGTCGAAGGGACGGGCGATCACGGCTGCGAGTACATGACGGGCGGCACGGTCGTGGTGCTCGGCGAGACGGGCCGGAACTTCGGCGCCGGCATGACCGGCGGCATCGCCTTCGTGCTCGACGCGGACGGCCGCTTCCTCCGCCGTTATCATCCCGCGCTCATCGCGGCGCGGCGGGTCGACGGCGCGGACGACGCGGTCCGGCTGCGCGCCCTCGTGCAGGCGCACGCGGAGGCGACGGGCAGCGGCCGCGCCCGGACGATTCTCGACGAGTGGGAGGCGTGGCTGCCGAAGTTCTGGAAGCTCGTGCCGAAGGACGCGCCGGCCGCCGCGCCCCACCCGCTGCCGGCCGCCGCGCCCGCCGGCACCACCTCGCCCACCGCTTAGGAGCCGGCTACCCTGTCGCCTGTTCGCTCATCTCAATCTGTGATTTGGATCTGTGGATTCCACAGGATTTCCCACAAGTGCCCATCCAAGTCCAGGAAATAGCCTGAGTAAATTCCCCACGGTCGATTGTGTGGTTTGTCGGTTACCCTGGCACCCGCGGCTTCCGCACACCGCAGCAGCTCGTCGACCGCCTCCCGGCTTTTCACCGCGTACCCGAGGCTAAACTCCACCGCGCTTGGCGCCGTGTCGGGCATCTTCGCGTCCTTTGAAAGTTCGGAGCGCGGGTAGAGTGCCAGAAGCAGACCACCTTGCAGCTCGAAGAGCGCGACAGCGCCCGCCGGCTCGACTTCGTTTCCCTTGATTTCGGCGCCGAAGAGGCCCTTCGCGGGCAAGCCAAGCCCGTCGCGATAGAACGCCAGCGATTTGTCGAGATCGCGGACAGCCAAGGTTACGACGTTGAGACGCGGCTCCATATTCTCTCCTCTCGTCACCGTCGTTACTACAAGTGCCCCCCTGCGAGCGCCTTTTTCAAGAAATACTTCTTGTGCCGGATCGGATATCCATCGAGGACGCCGATTTCCTCGTACCCGAGTCGTTTGTAGAAGTCGGGCGCCTGGAAGCTGTGTGTGCCGAGCATCGCGACGTGACAACCTCTCGCGATCACCTCCCGCTCGGCGGCGGACATCAGGTCTGAGCCAAGGCCCCTCCCGCGGAAGTCTTCGCGCACCCACAGCAACTTTACATCCAGGCATCCGCCCCACGTGTAGGCGTAGGGGCCGGCGATCAGTTCCGCGGATGAATCACGAAGAAAGATCGCGAGTTCCTTGAAGTCGTAGATCTTCGTCTCGTCCACGTTGAACGTGTCGATGCAGTCTTTTCAGAGATCGACCTGCCGGCCATTTGGGTGAATCTCGATCGTGAATTGGGTGTCGTCCGCCGCCGGGCCCCCTCGGACGCTGGTCCCGTGCGCTTCGCCCCGGCAGGGGCCGCTTCCGGCATCGCAGAACACGGCCCCGTGCCCGCCCCACTGTCGCCGCTGCAGTTTTTCCGCCGCGCCGCCGACGTCTACGGGGATCGCACCGCCCTCGTTGACGGCGGCGAGCGGTACACGTACGCGGAGTTCGCCGGGCGCTGCCTGCGGCTCGCCGCCGCGCTCCGCGAGTTCGGGCTCGGACCCGGCGACCGCGCCGCGGTGCTCGCGCCGAACACGCACCGGGCGCTCGAATGCTACACCGCGGTGCCGCTGGCCGGCGGAGTGCTCGTTCCGCTGAACACCCGTCTCGACGCCGCGGACTACCGGTACATCGTCGACCACGCCGGCTGCCGCGTGCTGCTCGCCGATCCGTCGTTTGCGGATCTTGCCGGGTCGCTCCGGGACGACCTCGGCCTTCGGGTCGTGGTGCTGGGCGGCAACGGCGCGGCGGGGACGCCGCGGGGCACGGCGGCGGGGGTCGAGGATCTGATCGCCGGCGCGCCGTCCGGATGGACCGGCCGTCTGCTCGACGCCGTCGACGCGCTCGACGAAAACGCGCCGATCAGCATCAACTATACGAGCGGCACGTCGGGGCACTCGAAGGGCGTGATCATGACGCACCGGATGACCGCCCTCAACGTCCTCGACGTGCTGGTTCACGCGCGCCTCAGCGGCGACGACGTGTACCTCCACACGCTGCCGATGTTCCACGTGAACGGCTGGGGCGGCGTGTGGGCCGTCACCGCCGCGGGCGCGCGGCACGTCTGCCTCCCCCGCGTGGATCCGCCGGCGGTCGTCCGGCTCATCGACGCGGAAGGGGTGACCGTGGCCTTCGCCGCGCCGACGGTGCTGGTGATGCTCGGGGGCGATCCGAGCACTCAGGGATGGCGGCCGCGGCAGCGCGTGCGCTGGTACGTCGGCGGCGCGCCGCCGCCGGCCGCGCTCATCAAGCGCTGCGAAGAGGAGCTCGGCTTCGAGATCGTGCACGTCTACGGCCTCACGGAGACCGGGCCGTGGCTGACCGTGTGCGAGTGGCGGACGGCGTGGGACGACCGGCCGCTCGCGGAGCGCGCCGCGCTCAAGGCCCGGCAGGGGATCGGGCAGATCGCGGCGGGACGGGTGCGGGTCGTGCGGGAAGACCTCGCCGACGTCGCGCGCGACGGCGCCGAGATCGGCGAGATCGTCGTTCGCGGCCCGACGGTCACTCCGGGGTACTACCGCGATCCCGAGGCGACGGCTGCGGCCACCGCGGGCGGCTGGTTCCACACGGGCGATCTCGCGGTGGTGCACCCCGACGGCTACGCGCAGATCGTCGATCGCAAGAAAGACCTGATCATCAGCGGCGGCGAGACCATCTCGTCGGTGGAGGTGGAGGGCGTGCTCTATCAGCACCCCGCCGTTCTCGAGGCCGCGGTCGTCGCGAGCCCCGATCCGGTCTGGGGCGAAGTGCCGCGGGCCTGCGTGGTGCTGCGCTCCGGCGCGCGCGCCACGGCCGGCGAGTTGATCGCGTTTTGCCGCGAGCGCCTCGCCCACTTCAAGGCGCCCAAGGCCGTCGAGTTCGTGGACGCGCTGCCCAAGACGGCGACCGGAAAGATCCAGAAATATCTACTGCGGGCCCGCGCGGACAGGGGAGGCACGGATGCCACTGCGTAGCCCCGACGAGTTCCTGGCCAGTCTCCGCGACGGACGCCGCGTCGTCTACCGCGGCGCGCCGGTCGACGACGTCACGGCCCACCCGCACCTCGGGCGCGGCGCGCGCCACGTGGCGATCGATTTCCGCCTCGCCCACGCGCGTCC
The DNA here is from genome assembly GCA_035934535.1 of bacterium. GTDB lineage: Bacteria > Sysuimicrobiota > Sysuimicrobiia > Sysuimicrobiales > Segetimicrobiaceae > DASSJF01. The sequence continues at coordinate 8,381 of DASYXS010000129.1, read as the reverse complement.
GGGCGACGACCTGCTCACCGTCGCGGCGCCGGACGGCGAGCCGATGAGCCGGTACTTCGCGATTCCCCGCACCGCCGGCGATCTGCTGCGCCGCCGCGATCTGATCGAGCACGTCACGCGCGAGGCGCGGTCGTTCGTCCCGCTCATCAAGGAGATCGGCACCGACGCGCTGTTCGCGCTGCTGATCGTGACCGGCCGGCTCGATCGCGACGCGGGCACGACGTACGCGAGGCGCGTCCGCGCGCTCTACGAGCACTGCCGCGACGGCGACCTCGCGATGGCCGTCGCACAGACCGACGCCAAGGGCGACCGGGCCCGCCGGCCGTCGGAGCAGCCGGAGCCCGACGCCTACGTCCGCCGCGTCCGCGAGACGCGGGACGGTCTGGTCGTCCGGGGCGTGAAGGCCCACACCACGAACGCGGTCTTTGCCAACGAGATCCTGGTCGTGCCGACGCGCGCGATGGGGGAGGCCGACGCCGACTACGCCGTCGCGTTCGCGGTGCCGGCCGATACGCGCGGGCTGACGATGATCGCGAGCGCGCGGGGTTTCGGGGCGACGAGCGAGTTCGACAACCCGTTGAGCAGCCGCTACAGTATGACGGAATCGCTGACGATCTTCGACGACGTTCTGGTGCCCTGGGACCGCGTCTTTCTGTGCGGCGAATGGCGCGCCGCGGGGGCGCTCGCCCGCACATTCGTGGAATTCCACCGGTTCACCGCGGTATCGTACAAGATCCCGCTGCTCGAGTTGCTGCTCGGCGGCGCGGCGCTCATCGCCGATTACCACGGCCTCGCCGGGGCGTCGCACGTCCGCGACAAGCTCGCGCACCTCGCCCTGTATCTGCAGACGACGCGCGGGCTCGGCACCGCCGCGGCGGTGGGCGCGCGCGACGTCGACGGCATCGCCGTGCCCGACGTGGCGCTGACCAACGCCGCCAAGTACTACTTCGCGCGCGGCTATCACGACGCGGTGCGCGATGTCCAGGATCTCGCCGGCGGCCTGCTCGTGACCGGCCCAATGGAGGAAGACTGGGAGCGTCCCGATGTCCGCCGGCTTTTCGACCGCGCGCTCGGCGGCCGGGAAGGCGTCGGCGCCGGAGAGCGGCTCCGCGTCATCAATCTCCTCCGCGACCTCGTCGCCTCCGATCTCGGCGGGTATCTCGAGGTGCTCGCGATTCACGCCGAGGGATCGCTCGAGACGCAGAAGCTGACCGTGCTGCAAGACGCGGAGATCGACCGCGTGAAGCGTCTCGCCGCGTCGGCGGCCGGGCTGGACGCGCTCCGCTGAACCGGGGCGGCCGCGGTCGCGAACGTGGTATGTTACTAATGACATGGTGGGCGGACGGAGCGGGCGCTGAATGAACGCCTACGAGAACCTGGCGCGCTTCTTTGGGGGCGAAGAGGAGATTGTCGCCGCCTATCTCTACGGGCAGCCGGCGGTGGAGCGCACGTGGCCGGACTCCGACATCGAGGTCGGGCTCGTGTTTCGTGAGACGGTCGACGCCGACGCGGTGACCGAGTACCTCGAGGGGCTCGGCACCGGCAACCCCCTCGGCGACGCGCCCGGCGTGCTCATGCCGTTTGCGCTCAACTCCCACATTCTTCCCGTCGTCTACGAAGTGTTGACCTGGGGCCGCCTGCTCGCGGACAACGACGCGGAGGCGCGTGACGCCTTCGGCAGGCAGATGGCGGTGCGCCTCGACCAGGAGCGGCCGCGGCTCCTCGAAGAGGCGCACGAGACCATCATGAAGGCGCGGGGCTTTGGCGTGTCGGCCGACGAGCCCTTCCGCACGGGCGGCCAGACCGCGCGCGCGCTCGACCCGATCCGGATCGGCTGGCGGCTCGCGCGGGTGCTCACGTCGGTGCCCATTCTCGAGATGTTCAGCCGCGAGGTCGAGGCCGTGGCGCGCGACGCCGAACGCGTCGCGCAGCTCGTCGGCGTGTTCAGCAACGCGAGCGGCGCGGCGACCGGCATCGCGAAGGCGATGTTGATGACGTATGGGATTCCGCGGCCGTCCCGGCGGTGGGAGGTGTTTCTGCCGCTGGCCGACATCGGCATGATCTCCACGGAGCTGGCGCTGCACCTGGCGGCGATGCTGGAGACGCGCTGGACGCTCTTGACCGGCAGCGGCCTCGCGTCGCCGGAGCGCGTCATCACTCTGATCCGCAGCTACCTGCCGCCGATCATCGCCTTTGCGAGGCGCGCATCGTGGGCCACCGAGCTACCCGGGCTCGTCGCGACGCAGCGGCTGCATTGACCGCCCCGGACGTGCTCGACGGCCGCTACGAGCTGCAGCAGCCGCTCGGCAGCGGCGGCATGGCCGCGGTGTACCGCGCGTGGGACCGCGAGGGCGCCCGGCCCTGCGCCGTCAAGGTGCTGGCCGACGTGCTGGCGCGCGACGACGCTTTCCGGCGCCGGTTCCGGCACGAGGCCGCCTCCGCCGGCGGTCTCACCCATCCCCGCATCGTTACAGTGTACGGCTGGGGCCAGGACGGCCTGCGCCAGTTCATCGCGATGGAATACGTGGGCGGCGGCACGCTGCAGGAGCGCCTGCAGCGGGACGGGCGGATGGCCGAGACGGAGGCGCTCGCGATCGCGGCCGAGGTGGCGGACGCGCTCGCCTACGCGCACGGGCGCCACGTCGTGCACCGTGACATCAAGCCGCACAACATCCTGCTGACGGAGGACGGCCACGTCAAGGTCGCCGACTTCGGCATCGCGCTCACGCTGGACGCGACGTCGCTCACGCGTCCGGGCACGGTGATGGGATCGGCGCCGTATCTATCGCCGGAGCAGGCGAAAGGCGACCCGGCCGGTCCGGCGTCGGACCAATATGCGCTCGGCATCGTGCTGTACGAGATGCTGGCGGGGCGCGTCCCGTTCTCGGGCGAGGCGCCGGTCGCCGTGGCGCTCAAGCACCTGCACGAGGCTCCGCGCAGCCTCCGCGACCTGCGCCCGGACGTTTCGCCGGGAACCGCCGCGGTCGTCGAGCGGCTTCTGGGCAAGGACCCGCGGGAGCGGTATCCGAACGCCGCCGCGCTGGCCGCGGAGCTGCACCGGCTCGCCGGCGCTGGTGTCATGCCGGCCGTGGCCGCGGCGCCGGACTCGACGGGGCAGACCGGCTCCGCCGCCGGCCCGGCCGGTGCGACGGTGCCGCTCGACGGACTGGCGGTCCGGCCCGGATCGTCAAGGGACGGCGTGTCTGCGGCCCTGGGCCTACGGCGTGAGCCGGAGATGCCCGCGGGCCCGGCCGAGATGACCACGGCGCTTCGAGATCTCGATCATCTCGGGAAGACCTCGTCGCTTCCCGTGGTTCCAGAGCGTCCGCCCGACGCCGTGTCGGGCACCGCGCGCCTCCGGCTGCCGGAACCGCGGCGCCCAAAGCTGGTCGCCGTGCGGCTTGCGGTGGTCGCGGTGTGCGTGGCCTTCGGCCTCACGGTCCTCGCCGCCGCCTACCGGACCGCGTGGCTCGCCGCGCACGTGGCGACCCCCAATCTGATCGGCCGGACGGTCGCCGACGCCGGGTCGACCGCGCAGGGACTCCGGCTCGGGCTGCTTGTTGCCGGCAAGCGCCAGGATCCCAAGGCGCCCTTCGGCGTGGTGGTGGCGCAGGATCCGGCGCCCGGCACGGACGTCGCGAAAGGCACCGTCATCAACCTGACCGTCAGCGAAGGCTCCGGCTCGGTGCCCGATCTCCGGGGACAAACCATCCAGCGGGCCGAGGGCATGCTCGAGCGCGTCGGGCTGCGGCTGGGGCAGGTCAGTTACACCTTCGACGATCAGGTGACGTCCGGGCGCATCATCTACCAGTTCCAGCTGCCGGGCGCGCAGCTTGGGCCTAACGCGGGTGTGGACGTGCTCGTGAGCCAGGGCACGCCGCCGTTTCCGTTCGGACCCGGGGCGCCCGGACTGCCGGGCCTCGGAGGACCGAAGGGGGCGGGGGATCACGAACACGGGCATTAGCCGGTGACCGCATGCGTGCGCCGATCGTCGAGGAGGGCGACGTGACTGCTCCGCTGACCGTGACCGTACAGCCCACACCGAACGTCAACGCGCTCAAGTTTGTCCTGAACCGCCGCGTCACCGAGGGGCGCAGCCAGACGTTCACCGATGCCGCCACCGCGGCCGTCCCGCTTGCGCGTGAGCTGCTCGGGATCGCGGGCGTGCGGCAGGTCTTCTTCCTCAACGACTTCATTACGGTGACCCGCACGGAAGGCACCGACTGGGACGCGGTCGTGCCGCGGGCGGAGTCGTTGATCCGGCAGCACATCGCCTGACCGGGATCGAGCCGTGCGGCGCGCCGCCTTCGAGCGCCTCGTTGCGCAAGCCCTCGACGAGCTCCCCAAGCACTTCGCCGAGCGCCTCCGCAACATCGCGGTGATCGTCGAGGCGCGTCCGTCGCACGAGATCGCCTCCGAGCTGGGCGGCGACATCCTCGGACTGTATCAGGGGGTCAGCGAGCTCGAGCAGTCGCCGATGGCGGCGTACGAGTTGCCCGAAATCGTCGTCATCTATCAGCAGAACATCGAGGCCGTCTGCCGGACCGATGCGGAGATCGTCGAAGAGGTTCGCAAGACCGTCGTGCACGAGATCGGCCACCACTTCGGCCTGAGCGACGCCGAAATGGAAGAATCCGGCTAGCCATGTTGACACGGCCGGGAGCGGGAGCCTATACTGCGTGTGGAGACTGACCAGTCAGTCTGGGAGGCGAAATGGCGACAGCGGTGGAGCGATCGAGCAAAACGCCGCAACGAGAAGATACACGCAGAAAAATCCTCGATTCCGCTGCACAGGTATTCGCCAGTAAAGGTTTTTACGGTTCGGTCGTCGACGATATCGTCAAGGCATCCGGCACCTCGAAAGGTGCCGTTTATTTTTACTTCGAGAGCAAGGAGCGGATCTTCTTTTCGCTTGTCGAGGACTATGTCACCACCCTGGCGCAGGAGATGCATCTCGCAGTCCAGCGCGCCCGCGGACTCGTCGGCCAGGTGGAAGCGGCCGTGGCCACGCTCGTGCGCAGCTTCCACACCAATCCGGCACTGGCGCGGATCGTGTTGCTCGACTGGCCGATGGCCGGGGCGGAATTTCAGGGGAAGCGAATCGCGCTGAAGGGCATGCTGGTGGAGGTGCTGCGCGGCTACCTCGACCGCGCGGTTGAGGACCGCCGGATCGACGCGCAGGACACGGAGCTGGCCGCGTACGTCTGGATTGGCGCGATCGGCGAGGTCGTCGTGCGCTGGCTCAACACCGGACGGCCCGCGCCGCTCGAAGACGTCATCGTCCCGCTGACGCGCCTCTTGCTCAGCAGCGTCGGGCTCGCGCCCACGGCCTCGCCGGCCACGTGACACCGGAGGATCCGGCGCAGCCGCGGACTGAGTCACGCCGCAATTCCGACGCAGACCCGCGCGCCCGCACGTGGGTGCGCCTTGTCCGGGCGGCGTTTCTGCGCGGCGACTTCGTGCTGAGCTCCGGCCGCCGCAGCGCTTTCTACATCGACAAATATCTGTTCGAGACCGATCCAGAGCTGCTTCGTGAGATCGCGCGCCTCTTGGCCGGGCGGCTGCCCGCCGGCACGACGCGCCTTATCGGCCCCGCGCTCGGCGGCGTGCCGCTGGCCACCGCGCTCGCGCTCGAGACGGGACTGCCTTTCGCGATCGTGCGTCCCGGCGCCAAGGAGTACGGGACCGCCAAGATGATCGAGGGCCGCGTGGACAGAGGCGACCGCGCCGTCGTGCTCGAGGATGTGGTCACGACCGGCGCCCAGGCGGTCCGCGCCGCGCAAGCGGTGGAGTCGGCCGGAGCGCGGGTGCTCGCGATTCTCGCCGTGATCGACCGGCACGAAGGCGGACGCGAGGGCGTGGAGAGCGCCGGGTTTCGCTTCGACGTCCTGTACGACATGGCCGAATGGCAGGCGTGATCAATCATCAGTTCGATGAGCGGGACGGCGCGGACCGGTCAGGCGATGGCCATCGGATGCACCGGTGAGCCCGTCGCGCCGACGAATTTGAGCGGCGCGCACACAAAGAGAAACGTCGCGCGGCGATCGCGGCTCAGTTCCTCAAGGTTGAGGTTCTCGATGATGGGAATGCCGCACCGCGCGATGAGGTGGAGGTGCGCAAACAGCTGCCCGCCGGTCTCCGGATCGCGCTCCTCGGTCTCGTCCCAGGTCATGTTGTCGCAGGCCGCGCAGGCGACCCGGCGGTCGGCCGCCCACTCACTGCCGCTCCGCCCGACGCCGGCCGCGGCGAGATACGTCGCGGCGTCGTCCCACAATTTGCCGTAGCCGGTCCGGACGAGCAGGGCGTCTCCGGCCTGCACCGTGACGCCCGCGCGGTGCGCCGCCGCCTCGAGGTCGTCGGCTGTGATCCGGTAGTGCGGGGGCAGGGGCTCGCGGCCAAGCTTGTGGGCGAGCGTCGCGCAGACGTCGAGCAGCACGCCGCGGGCGATGATGGGCGCCATCGTGTCGATGCCGTGGACGGTAAACCCGTGCTGCGTCTCCACCCGCGGCGTGATCTGGACGCCGCCGTACAGGCACATCGCGGCCGCCTGATGGGACAGAGCATCGATGTGCGTTCCAGTGTGCTCCATCATCACCATCATGCCGGAGGCGCCGCTCCGCGGCCCGTACCGCTCCGGGTGATAGGTGTCCTCGTGCCGGCGGTGCAATTGGTAGAAGTAGCCGGGCCGGTGCGCCTCGTGCACCGGCATGGCGGCCGTCCGCGGCTGCTCCAGGTCGTAGATCTTGCGTCCGCTGACCGTCCGGACCAGGGCTTCCACATCATCGTGCGCCGGCATAGGAATCCACCTCCCGGAGAGCGTTGTACTGGTGGTTCGGCACGGACGTCCCGGGTCCCGGGCCGTTTCCGGGTCGGTCGGGTCAGCGGCCCGGAGACTGCGGGCGACGGGCCATCTGGCCTGGAAATCGACGCCTTGCCGTAGTATAGTAGGCAGTGGAAACATGACTAAACTAGTCGAGAATCCGGTACCCCAGGTCCCGGCCTTGGAGGCGGGGCGGCGGCGCGGGTCTTCGATGACATGGTGGCCGGCCGCTGCGTCGGCCGGCACAGGAGGGGCCTGTTGAACACCGAGCTCGTCATCAAGGATCTGTGGGCACAGGTTGAGGACAAGGTCATTCTGAAAGGCGCGTCGCTGACCGTCGGGTCCGGCGAGATCCACGCGCTGATGGGACCCAACGGGTCGGGCAAGAGCACGCTCGCGAACGTCCTCATGGGCAACCCGTTCTATCAGGTGCAGCGGGGCGAGGTGCTCTACAAGGGCGAAGACCTGCTCGCGATGGCCCCGGACGAGCGCGCCCGGAGGGGCCTTTTCATCGCCTTTCAGTATCCGGTGAGCATCCCGGGCGTGACGATGGCGAGCTTTCTCCGGACCGCGGTGAGCGCGAGGCGCGGGCTCGACAAGGACAAGCTGATGGGCCTGGTCGAGTTCCAAAAGCTCGTCAAGGCCAAGGTCGAGGAGCTGCAGGTTGATCCGGCGATCCTCGGCCGCTACGTCAACGAGGGCTTCAGCGGCGGCGAGAAAAAGCGCGCGGAGATCCTTCAGATGGCGATGCTCGAACCCGAGATCGCGATCATGGATGAGACGGACTCGGGCCTCGACGTCGACGCGGTCAAGATCGTCGCCGCCGGCGTGAACCGGATGCACGAGCTGTCGGGCGGCAAGATGGGCGTGCTCCTGATCACGCACTACCCGCGGATCCTCAAGTACATCCGTCCGACCCGCGTGCACGTGATGTTCGACGGGCGGATCGTCACGTCCGGCACCGAGGACCTGGCCGACGAGCTCGACCGGATCGGCTACGACGGGATCAGGGCGCAGTACGAGAAAGTCGCCGCGGAGGTCGCCGGCGAAGGCGAGATCCGCAGCGCCGGCAAAGTCTTTTGGGTGAAGCACTAGAGAGGAGAGACGCGATGGCCGTCACCAACCCGCTGGGTATCGATCTCGACCAGTACAAGTTCGGATTCCACGATCCCGAGGACAAGTACGCGTTCAAGTCCCGCAAGGGCCTCGATCGCGAGATCGTGGAGATGATGTCGCACATGAAGAGCGAGCCCGAGTGGATGCGGGCGGTGCGGCTCCACTCGCTCGGCGTCTTCGAGAAGAAGCCGAACCCGACGTGGGGCGGCAACGTCGGCGAGATCGACTTCAACGACATCTATTACTACGTCAAGCCCGCGGAGAACCAGGGCAAGACGTGGGACGAGGTCCCCGCGGACATCAAGAAGACCTTCGACCGCCTCGGCATCCCGGAGGCGGAGAAGAAGTACCTGGCCGGCGTCGGCGCGCAGTACGAGAGCGAGGTCGTCTACCACAGCCTCCGCGAGGAGTGGACGAAGCAGGGCGTGATCTTCCTCGACATGGA
>DASYXS010000014.1:0-46889 GCA_035934535.1 bacterium | reverse complement strand
GTTCGCACACGTCCGCCGGCCGATCTGGCCGCTCGACCGTGATCTCGCGTGGAGCGGCGGCCATGCCTCCACCCCAAGGATTGGCTGAACCGATGCCAATCCTTGGGGGCCCCGGAGGCCACGATCGGGAGAACTACGTCGACACGTTTCGGGTCGCCCTGCTCGACGACTACCAGGGTGTCGCCCTCGAGATGGCGGACTGGGCGGCGCTCGGGCCGGGAGCCGCGGCCGAAGCGTTCCGCGACCACGTGCGCGACGAGGCCGCGCTGCTGCGGCGGCTGGCGCCGTTCGACGCGATCGTGGCGATGCGCGAGCGCACGCCGTTCCCCGAGCGGATCCTCGGCGGGCTGCCCCGGCTGCGCCTGTTGGTGACGACCGGGATGCGCAACGCGTCAATCGACATCGAGGCGGCCACGCGCCTCGGCATCGTCGTCGCCGGGACGGAGGGGCTCGCGCCGCCGACCGTCGAGCTGACCTGGGCGCTGATTCTCGCGGCCGTGCGGCGGATCCCGCAGGAGGACAGGGCGACGCGCGAGGGCCGCTGGCAGACGTCGCTGGGCGCCGGTCTGCACGGCAAGACGCTCGGCGTCATCGGCCTCGGCCGGCTGGGGTCGCGGGTCGCCGCGATCGGACGGGTGTTTGGCATGCGCCTCGTCGGCTGGAGCCAGAACCTGACCGCGGAGCGCGCGGCGGAGTGCGGCGCGGAGCAGGTCACGAAAGAGGCGCTGCTCGCGCAGGCCGACGTCGTGACGATTCACCTGCAGTTGAGCGCCCGCACGGCCGGCCTGCTCGGCGCCGGCGACCTGCGGCGGATGAAGCGGAGCGCCTATCTCGTGAACACGTCGCGCGGGCCGATCGTCGACCAGGCGGCGCTGATCGAGGTGCTGCGCGCCGGGGCGATCGCCGGGGCGGCGCTCGACGTCTTCGACGAGGAGCCGCTGCCGCCGCGGCATCCTTTCTTGTCGCTCGACAACCTGGTGCTGTCGCCCCACCTCGGCTACGTCACGCGCGAGAACTACGCGGTCTTCTACCGCGACGCGGCCGCCGATGTCGCCGCGTTTCTGCGCGGCGCGCCGGAGCGGGTGCTGAATCCCGCGGTGCTGACCTCGCCCGCGCTCAGAGGGCCGGGCTGATCGAACGCACGTGATTTCGCGAGCAGCCGGATTCCTCTGTCGGCTACTCCGCAGCCGTCGCCAGATCTCCGATCATGTAACCGTAATCGCCCGGGTTGATCCGGCACGGCGTGAGCCTGAGGAGCACCGTGACGCTCGGTTCGAACGGCGCCCGGAAAACCTCGAGCTCGGTGAACGTATACGGACTCAAGGTGCGCCCCAGGACCGTGTCTTTGCGCACCTGTGCGCCGAGCGTGGTAACCTCCGGAAGCAGCAAGCCGCCGGCGCGGGGCCGCAGGGTGATCAGCGCGCTCAGCACTGTCTGGCGCGGCGGCGGCGCGGGCGTTCCCGTGAGCATCCCGATCGTGCGCATGATATTGAGGAGCCCCGTCACGCCGCGCTGTACGTACCCGCTCTGATCGACGGCGCCCCCGCCCAATTCCACCGTCACCGTGGGGACGCTCCGCCCCGCGGTATACGACGACGTCGAGCCGTGATAGCCGTACCCCTGCGGCGGGCGAAACAGCACCGGCGATCCGAACGCTCGGGACAGCGCCTCCGCGTTCGTGATGTACACGTAGTCCACGGTGGCGTAGGCGCCGCCTGCGTGCAGATCCACGTAGTAATCGAGCTTGCTCAGAAACTCCGCCACGAGCACTTCCGCCATTCGATGGGTGAAGAAGCCCTCGCCGCCGCCGGGGAAGACGCGGTTGAGGTTCTGCATATCGAGGGGCGTATGCCGCGTCACGGCTTCGTACGCCAGCGGATTGGCAACGGGGACGACCAGGAGCCGTCCCTTGAGATTCCCCGGCTCGAGCCGCTGCAGCAGCCGGTAGAGGATCTCCGTAGAGACCTGTTCATCGCCGTGGATGCACGCGGACAGTCCCAACGTCGGGCCGTCGCCGGCGCGTCCGATCACCTCGTGAACCGGCACCCGGACTTCGACGCCGCTGGCGAGCGTCGCGACGGTGGCCGGTAGATATCGTGTCGTCAGTGTCAAGCCCATCGCTCCCCCTCTCCTCATCGTGGATGCTCGATCGCGCCCCGTCAGCGTCCGCGCAGCCGCGGATCGGCAAGATCGCGCACGCCGTCCCCGAGCAGGTTGAAGGCCAACACCGTTACCATGATCGCCACGCCGGGGACGGCCGCCAGATGGGGCGCTTCACGCATGTAGCGCATTCCGAGCGCGAGGGTCCAACCCCACGAAGGCGTCGGCGGCTGTACGCCCAGCCCCAAGAAGCTCAGCGTCGACTCGATCACGATCGCGCTGCCCATCCCGAGGGTGGCAATCACGATCACCGGCGCCAGCACGTTCGGCAGCACGTGGCCGATAAGAATGCGCGTGCTTGAGAGGCCTATCGCCCTGGCCGCCGCTACATATTCCGCATCGCGCGTGCCCATTACCGTCGCGCGCACGACCCGCGCGTAGGTGGTCCAGTACACCAGGCCGATGGCGATCATCGTGTTCGCGGGGCTGGGACCGAGGGCGGCGACGAGCGCGATCGCGAGCAGGATCACCGGAAAGGCGAGGAAGACGTCGACGACCCGGCCGATGACCGCGTCGGCCCAGCCGCCGAAGTAGCCGGCCACCAATCCGACGCAGACGCCGATAGAGGACGCGATCGACACGCCGAGCACCGCGACCAGCAGGGAGTACCGGGCTCCGAGCGCCATCCGCGCCCACATGTCGCGGCCGAACGCATCGGTCCCGAGGGGGTGCGACCAGGACGGCGGCCGCAGACGGTCCTCCATGGCCATGTGGAACGGATCGTACGGCGTCAGCCACGGCGCGAGGGCCGCCACCAGGACAATCGCCAGCGCGAGGGTTCCGCCGACCGCCGCCGATCTGGACCGGAGAATCCGTGTCACCGCCGCCGCCCTCCGCTAGCCGTACCGGATGCGGGGATCGAGCCAGGCATACGCGACGTCCACGGCGAGATTGATGAACGCGAACATCACCGCGACCGCCAGCACGGTTCCCTGCACGACGGGGAAGTCGCGCTGGCCGATGGCATTCACCAGCAACTGGCCGATGCCGGGCCACGCAAAGACGGTCTCCGTGACGACGGCGCCCCCGAGCAGCGCTCCGACCTGCAGGCCTACGATTGTGATCACCGGCAACAGCGCGGTGCGGAGGGCGTGCCGGTAGATGACCGTACGTTCGGCCAGGCCTTTGGATCGGGCCGTGCGGACATAGTCCTGGCCCAGCGCTTCGAGCATCGTGGAACGCACCATGCGGGCGATGAGCACAACGGCGTTCGCGCTCAACGCCACGGCGGGCATGGCGAGGTGTTTGAGGCTGCCGGCCAGCGGCCGGCCCTCCCCCCGCAGCAGCGCCGCGACCGCCGCCCCGATCGGCTCTCCGCGTCCAAAGGTGGGAAGCCACCGCAACTCGAGCGAGAACAGCAAGATTAACAGGATGCCCAACCAGAACACCGGCATTGAGACTCCGAGTTGGGCCATCGCCATGCTGGCGACGTCGACCAGAGATCCGCGCCGCACGGCGCTCACGACGCCCACGGGCACCCCGACGGCGATCGCCAGGATGGCGGCCGCGGCCGCCAGTTCCACGGTTGCCGGCAGATGGTCGGCGATCAACACGCCGACACGCTGGCCCCCTTGAAAGACGGATGTGCCGAGGTCTCCGCGCGCGGCGCGCCACACATACTGGACGAACTGGTCCCAGATCGGCCGGTCGAGACGCATCGCGTGCCGGAGGCGCGTGATGTCCTCCGGGGTGGCCTGCTGGCCGAGGAAGACAGCCGCCGGATCGCCGGGGACCAGATGCAGGAGGCCGAACACGAGGAAGGAGATGCCCGCCAGCACCGGGAGCATCTGGATCAGACGCCGGACAACGTACCAAGCCATCGCGCGTGGCGCCCGGAGCGGTCCGGCGTGGAGGGTGTGCGGCGCCGGCGCTCAGCGCATCACGGTTGTTCCGAAGACCGCGGTCCCCGCGTCACGGCTCAGCCAAGGTGGCTCGGCGGAGTGATTTGAGGCTGCCCGTCGGATTCGGCACGAAGCCGTGGAGCCGGCGCGTGTGGACCACGATGTATCCTTGATAGAGCAGCACGTCGTACGGCTGTTCGCGCGCAAGGATGCCCGCCGCCTCCTGGTATACTCTGGCCCGCGCCGCGCGGTCCAGCGTCGTTCGGCCCTGGTCCAACAGCGCGTCGACCTTCGGGTTCGAGTACTTCTCCCAGTTCTGGCTGCCGCCGGACAGGAACTGGTTGTACATCAACCGGTCGGGATCGACCAGGTACAGCCAGCCCAGGAGCGCCACCTGGTGCTTGGACGCCTGGACGCCGGCCGAGAACGTGGGCCATTCGGCGGTGGAGACCTTCACCTGAATGCCGTTGTGCTGCCACTCATTCTGCAAGAATTCCACAGCCTGGATCCGGTTGGGATCCTCGCTATGCGTGCTGAGGATGATCGCGAGCGGCCGGCCGTCCTTTTCGTACACGCCGTCCCGCAGGACGAAGCCGGCTTCCTGCAGGAGCGCGCGGGCCTTGGCCGGGTTGTATTCCGGCTGGCGGATGCTGCGGCTGTATGCCCAGGAGCCCGGCAGCAGCACGGAGGTGGCCGGCTGATCCATGCCCTGGTAGATCTTGGCCGCGATCGTCTTGCGGTCGGTGAGATACGCGAGCGCCTCACGCACGCGCGCGTCGTTGAGGGGCCACACGGACGCATTGATGTTGAGGTATGTGATGCCGAGACCGGTCATCTTCGTGACGCTTAGGCCGGCGGCCCGGCTGAGCGCCGGCAAATCCTGCGGCGACAGCGGTGAGTGAATCAGATCGAGGTCGCCGGCCTCGAGCGCCGCGGCCCGCGCCGTGTTGTCGGGGACGATGTTGAAGACGACTCCCCGGACCTTGGGCGCGCCGCCCCCGCCCCAGTAGCGTGGATTGGCGTCGAGGACGATCTTCGACTGCCGTTCCCAACTCACAAACGTGAACGGGCCGGTGCCTACGGGATGGGCCGCGAGCGCCGCGGGGTCTCGCTCGGCGATGTGTTTGGGCACGATCCCGATATCGAGGTACGAAAGCAGCGGGGCGTAGGGCGTCTTCGTCGTCAGCCTGACGGTGTACGCGTCCAACTTTTCGATCTGGCTGATCGGCGTGTAGAGGGCGCGGTATGGCGCTTTGGAATCGGGCGCGAGGATGCTCTCGAACGTGTAGACGACGTCGTCGGCGGTGAACGGTGTTCCGTCGTGAAACGTGACGCCCTGCCGGAGGTGAAAGATCCAGGTCGTTGGCGTGGGGTTCTCCCACTTGACCGCCAAAGCGGGCTCCGGCGCGACCTTGTTGTTCAGATACACGAGGCCGTCGTACACCATTTCGACCAGTCGAAACGCCGAAGTGTCGCGCGCGGACCGTGGATCGGCAGTCCCGGCATCCACGTCGAGACCGACCCGGACGATGCTCGCCTGGGGCGCTCCACGAGCGCCTTCCGTTCCCGCCAGGAGCATCGCGAGGACACTGACAGCAGCCAGCGCGAGCATCGCGCGATGGGCGCGGACCATTGCGCACCTCTCCTTCTCGGCTGAGTGAGTTGGGAAGCTTGTTCGTGGCGCGGGGACAGACCCCTCCGCGGCGCACGCTGTTCGACGTGCGGTGAGCCCGGTGTCCCTCTTACCGGTGCCGTTCCGCGACGGCGGCGACGACACGCTGCGGGGTGATCGGCAGGCTGTCGATCCGCGCGCCGGTCGCGTCGGCGATCGCGTTTGCGATCGCGCCGGAGACCGGCACGACCGGCGGCTCGCCGACGCCCTTCGCGCCGAACGGTCCGCGCGGCGACGGAATCTCCACGAGCTGCACGTCGACGGCGGGCACGTCCGTCGACCGCGGCAGCGCGTAGTCGGCGAAGGTGCCGGTGGTCAGGGTCCCGCCCTCGTCGTACACCATCTGCTCGAAGAGCGCCCAGCCGATCCCTTGGGCGACGCCGCCGTGGATCTGTCCGCGCACGAGCGCCGGGTTGATCGCCTTCCCGCAATCTTGCGCGACCGCGTAGCCGGCGACGTGCACGCGTCCCGAATCCGGATCGACGTCGACCGCGGCGACGTGCGCGCCGAACGCCGGCGAGCGCGTGGTGATCGCCTCGGACGCGGTCCCGAAGACCGGCGCGTGCTGCGCGCCGAATCCCGACGTCATCTTGATGATATCCGCCAGCGCCACCGCGCGCGATGGCACGCCGCGCACCTGCACGGTACCGTCGACGATGTCGAGGTCCGCCTCGGACGCTTCGAGCCGCTTCGCCGCGAGCGCGAGAATCTGCCGTTTCGCGTCGACCGCGGCTTTCTGCACCGCCGAGCCGACCGTATAGATAATCTTGCTCCCACCGGACATGCCGGCCTGCGGCGCCCCGTCGCTGTCTTCGGGCACGAGCCGCACCTGCTGCATTGGGACCCCGATCGTCTCTGCGGCGATCTGTGCGAGCGAAGTGGAGCTTCCGCTGATGTCGACCGATCCGACGACGACGTGTATGGTGCCGTCGGGGTTCGGGCGGATGCAGGCGCTCGCCGCCTCAAGGCCGCCTAGCCAGCCTCCCACCGCGATCCCGGTACCGGCCAGCGTGCCGTTCGCCGCGCGGGCTTTCGCGCCGCGGCGGCGAGGGCGCTCGCGCCAGAGCAGGCTCTCTCGCACGGCGAGCAGTGATTCACGCAGTCCGATCCGGGGCCAGGCGCCGCCGTCCGGCATCGGATCGCCTTCCTGAGAGACATTGCGGACGCGCAGTTCTAGTGGGTCCTGCCCGAGCGCTTCGGCGATTTCGTCCACCACCGATTCGATTGCGAATGCCGCCTGGACTGACCCCGGGGCGCGGTAGGCGCCCTGCGGCGGCTTGTGAGTTAGCACCTCGCGACCGCGGATGTCGAGGTTCGCGACGCGATACGCACCGCCCATCAACAGGCCGCAGATCGTCACCGGGGCGCCGGGCAGGGCGCCCGCGTCGAACAGCAGGCGCGCCTGCAGCGCCCGGAACTCGCCGTCGCGCGAGGCGCCGAGCGCCACCTCGAGGATCGACTGCGGCGCGGGCGTCGCGGTCTGAAATTCCTCGGCCCGCGTCAGCATGAGCCGCACGGGACGCCCCACGATCATGGCCAGGGCGCCGGCGATCGGCTCGAGGAGCAGGATCTTGCCGCCGAACCCGCCGCCGACCGGCATTGGCACGATGCGCACGGACGACTCCGGCAGACCGAGTACGCTCGCGGTCTGCTCGCGCGTGTAGAACAGGCCCTGGGTGGGCGTCCACACGGTCAGCCGGCGGGCCCCGCGATCGAAATCGGCGATCGTGGCGTGCGGTTCGATGTAGGCTTGATGCACGACGGCGGTGCGGAACGTCCGCCGGACGACGACGGTGGAGTCGCGCAGGCCGCGCTCGATGTCGCCGCGCGCAAACTTCACCTTGCTCGCGACGTTGCCGGGCGTCTTTTCTTCCTCCTCCTGCGCGGCGGCGGCGGCCCCGTGGGCGCCGGCTTCCGAGCTCGCGCCCTGCAGCCCCGGCTGGACGAGCGGCGCCGACCGGTCGGCGGCCGCCACGGGATCGATCAGCGCGGGGAGTGCGTCGTACTCAATCGCGGCGGCAAGCCGGGCCGCCCCGTCCGCGGCGGCCGCGTCCGATTCCGCGACGATCGCGGCCACCGGCTCGCCGGAGAACCGCGCCTCGCCGCGCGCGAGAAGACAGCGGCCGCGCGCGTTCGGCGTTTCTTCGCCGAAGGGCAGATCGGCCGCGGTCAGCACCGCGACGACCCCGGGTACGGCCTTCGCGACGTCGACCGGAATCCGCCGGATCCTGGCGTGCGCGTGCGGGCTCAAGACCAACCGGCCGTGCAGCAGTCCCCGCAGATCTTGATCCGCGGTGAACAGCGTCCGGCCCGTCAGTTTCTCCTGCGCGTCGACGCGGGGCAGCGATTGACCTACGATCGTCAGAGCCACGGTTTCACCTCGGGGAGGACGTCCGGAAAACGGACGCCGGCTACCGAACCGATTCTCCCCCCGCCGGGACGGTCCCTTGCCTAGATTTCATGGCGGCACCGGTGAGCCCCGATCTCGTGCGCGCAGGACGTAGCGCTGGAGCTTGCCGGTCGTGGTGAGCGGCAGCTCCGCGACGAACTCGACGAGGCGGGGATAGGCGTGGAAGCCGACGCGCGTTTTGACGAACTCCTGCAGCGCCGATGTAAGGTCCGCGGACGGCTCGTGGCCGGGCGCGAGAGAGACGAACGCTTTGACGGTCTGGCCCCGCTCGGGATCGGGCACGCCGATCACCGCGGCCATCGTGACGGCGGGGTGGCGCAGCAGGCACTCTTCGACCTCGCCGGGTCCGATGCGGTACGCGCCGCTCTTGATGAGGTCGTCTTTGCGCGCGGTGAACCACAGATAGCCGTCCTCGTCGCGCGAGGCGAGATCGCCCATGAGGGCCCAGTCGCCGCGGAACTTCCGCTCCGTCGCGGCGGGGTCGTTCCAGTAGCCGAGAAACATTACCGGGTCCGGCCGCCGCACCGCGACCTCGCCGACCTCGCCCGCCCGCGCGGGCGTCCCGGTCTCGTCGAGCACGTCGACGTGGTGGCCGGGATACGGCGTGCCGATGCTGCCGGGCCGGACGGGCTGCACCGCGCCGCAGTTGCCGGTGAGGAGATTCATCTCGGTCTGGCCGTAGAACTCGTTGATCGTCACCCCGAGCGCCTCGCGGCCCCAGGCGATCAGTTCCTCGCCGACCGGCTCGCCGGCGCTGCACACCGACCGGAGGCGCACCGTGCCGGCCCGCCCCGCGGCCGGGACCTGGCGCATCAGCTTGAGCGCGGTCGGAAAGATGAACGCGTTGCGGATCTCGTACCGGTCGAGGAGCCAGAACGCGCGCTCCGGGTCGAACCTCGTCTGCCGGTATGCGACGACCGGCAGGCCGTAGTGCCACCCGGCCAGCAGCACGTTGAAGAGGCCGCCGATCCACGCCCAGTCCGCCGGCGACCACAGGCGGTCGCCGGCCTGCGGCGCGAGGTCGTGGAAGAGACAGAACGCCGGCAGATGTCCGATCAAGGCGCGGTGCGGCAGGACCGCGCCTTTCGGCGGCCCGGTCGTCCCCGACGTGTAGAGGATGCCCGCGGGATCGTCGGGACGCGTCGCCCGCGGCGTCAGCCGGTCCCGGGCGCGTGATTCGAGCGCGGCCGCGTCGAGCGCGCCCGGAATCGCGCGCGCCTCCTCGTCGACCGCGATGATCGACGCGAGGTCCGGCAGCCGGTCGCGGATGCGTCCGAGGCGGGGCGCCGCCTGGCCGTCGAGAATCACCGCCCGCGCGCCCGAATCGCGCAGACGGTATTCCAGCGCGTCCTCGCCGAACAGCGTGGCGAGCGGTACGGCCACCGCGCCGAGCTTGTACGCGGCGAGATGGGCGAGGGCGGTCTCCGCCCGCTGCGACATGACGATCGCGACGCGGTCGCCGGGCCCCACGCCGAGCGCGGCAAGCGCGTTGGCCCACCGGTTCGAGCGCTCCCGCAGTTCGGCGAAGGTGTAGCAACGCGGCGGGTCGGCGCTCGCGTCGACGAGCGCGACACGGTCCCGGGCGCCGGCCCACTTGTCGCAGACGTCCACGCCGATGTTGTACTCGGCCGGAATCCGCCAGCGAAATCCGGCGCGCAGCGCCGGCATCGGGCGCCGGTCGAACCGCACGAGCGTGCGCGGGGCCATCGAAACACGGATTCAACGACGGCGGTGGCATCGCCTCGCGGAACCCGTCCGCCGGACTCGCGCGCAAATTTCCTGGCGGACCGCGCCGGGTCTGACGGGAGCGCCGCGCGGGCGCGTGGAAGGAGTCCGCACTTACATGGAGGGGCAACATGGCCGCGACCTATGAAATCCTGGCGTTGAGCCCCGGGGCGAGGGAGGTGGATTGGTCCACCCGCCTGTACCTCCACCCGGCCGGCACCGGCACGACCTCGTCCGCGTACTTTCTCTGGCTGCTGCGGGGACCGGGCGGGCCCGTGCTCGTCGACACCGGGTTTACGCCGCGGCTCGCCGCGCTGAAGGGCCTGCCGGCCGAGGCCGTCCCGCGGACGCGCTACCAGCTGCTGGAGGCCGCCGGAGTATCGGCGGAATCGATCGAGACGGTGGTCTTGACGCACCTGCACTGGGACCATTTCGACCTCGAGGGGTGGCTGCCGCGGGCGACGTTCTGGGTGCAGCGGCGGGAACTGGAGTTCTGGACCGGCGGCGCCGGCCGCGACGCCTGGGTTCGCCGGTTCATCAGCGACTGCTTCACCGAGGACCTCGCCGCGCTCCGCGGCAGCGGCCGTCTCCGCACCGTGGAGGGCAACGCGCAGCCGCTTGAGGGCATCCGGCTGGAGTGGGTCGGCGGGCACTCGCCGGGGATGCAGATCGTCGTCGTCGAGACCGCGACCGGGCCCTTCGTGCTTGCCAACGACGCGCTGACCACCTACCGGAATCTCCAGGAGTGGGCGCCGCCGGCCATCCACATCAACAGCATTCCCGAGTGCATGGAGGCGATGGCGCGCATCCGCGACCTCGCCAAAGGCGATGAGCGCCGCATCTGTCCCGGACACGACGGGGAGGTGTACCGCCGATTTCCGGAGGTCGCGCCCGGCATCTACCGGCTCGCATAGCTATCGAGCGCTCGTTCGACGCCACGCCGCGCGTTCGGACCGGCTTCCACCGGCGAGGACCGCACGGGCGGAGTTTCTCCCCCGATTAGGGGATGGCCGAGTCCCCTGAGCGCGGGTTGTCGTGCCGAGGAGCGCCACCGTACAATCGGGGGGCAAGAAGCCCGCGCGATCAACGCCCGGTCGGGAGGCAGGGGCATGAGCTTGGTGTCTCCGCACGGCAGGGACAGGCGCCTCAGGCCTTTGCTGCTTCGGGACGAACGGCTTGCGGAGGAGCGGCAGAGGGCCGAGCGGCTTCCCCGGGTGAGGATCACGTCGCGTGAGACGTCGGATCTCATCATGCTCGGCATCGGCGCCTTCACTCCGCTTGGCGGCTTCATGGGGAAAGCGGACTGGCGGGGAGTTTGTGACGAATATCGACTTGCCGACGGGACCTTCTGGCCGATTCCGATCACCTTGTCGGCGAGCCCCGAGGAGACCGGGAGCCTGAAGGAAGGCCAGGACGTCGCCCTGGTGGACGGGGAGACCGGGGAGTTGATGGCGACGCTCACGGTCCACGAGCGATACGCGATCGACAAGGCGCACGAGTGCCGGCAGGTGTTCCGCACCGTCGATCCCGCGCATCCGGGGGTTGCCGCGGTGATGGCCCAGGGGGACGTCAACCTCTCCGGTCCCGTGCAGGTGCTGAGCGAAGGCCCGTACCCCGCGAAGTATCAGGGCCTCTATTTGCGGCCGGATGAAACCCGACGGCTCTTTTCGGAGATGGGTTGGAACACCGTGGCCGCCCTCCAGCTTCGGAACCCGATGCATCGTGCGCACGAGCATCTCGCCAAGACGGCCATCGAGGTGTCGGACGGGGTGCTCATCCACCAGAAGCTCGGCAGGCTCAAGCCGGGCGACATCCCGGCCGACGTCCGTGTCCGGTGCGTGGACGCCTTGGTTCAGCGCTACTTCGTGAAGAACACCTGCATCCAGGCCGGCGTCCCGATCGAGATGCGCTACGGCGGTCCCCGCGAGGCGCTGCTCGACGCCGTCTTCCGGCAGAACTTCGGCTGCAGCCACCTGATCGTCGGCCGGGATCACGCCGGGGTCGGCGACTTCTACGGACCGTTCGACGCCCAGAAGATCTTCGATGAGATCCCGGCTGACGCTCTTGAGATCGAGCCTCTGAAGATCGATTGGACCTTCTACTGCCACAAGTGCGACGGGATGGCGTCCGGCCGGACCTGTCCGCACGGGAAGGACGATCGGGTGATCGTGAGCGGAACGATGGTGCGAAAGATTCTCTCCGAGGGGGGCGCCGTGCCCGACCACTTCAGCCGGCCGGAGGTGGTGGCAATTCTAAAAGAGTACTACGCCGCGCTCGAGGAGAAGGTGGAAGTCAGGCTTCACAAGCACGCCAAGGGAGAGGGATAAGCGATGCCGAGTTTTGTGAATCCCGACAAGTGCGACGGGTGCCGGGCCCTCGACCGGCCCGCCTGCATGTACATCTGTCCCCACGATCTGATGCTCCTGGACAAGTCGCTGGGGAAGGCCTTCAATCAAGAGCCGGATCAGTGTTGGGAATGCTACGCCTGCGTCAAGACCTGCCCGCAGACCGCGATCGACATGCGGGGCTATGGCGACGTGGTGCCCATGGGGGCGAGTCTCCTGCCGCTGCGGGGCACGGACGCGGTGATGTGGACCGTCAAGTTCCGCAACGGCCAGATGAAGCGTTTCAAGTACCCGATCCGCACGACGCCCTGGGGATCCATCGAGCCCCACCAGGGATTGCCGGCGCCGACGCTGGCGGAGGTCAAGCGTCCCGAACTCTGCGGTCAGGAGAAGTACCTCGGAGTGCCTGTACTGCCGACCATTTCGCACCCCTAGAGTTTGGAGGCCGAGACCCGATGGTCCAGGTGGAAACCGAAGTAGTCCCGTGCGACGTCCTGATCGTCGGCGGCGGCATGGCCGGATGCGGGGCGGCCTATGAAGCCGCCTATTGGGCGAAGGCCAAGGGCCTTCGGGTGGTGCTGGCGGAAAAGGGCGCCATCGAGCGGAGCGGCGCGGTCGCGATGGGGCTCTCCGCGATAAATTGCTACATGGGGATGCGGTGGGGCGAGAACCAGCCGGAGGACTTCGTCCGCTACGTGCGCCAGGACCTCATGGGAGTTTCGCGCGAGGACCTCGTCTACGACATCGCGCGCCACGTCGACAGCACGGTCCACATGTTCGAGGAATGGGGCCTGCCGATCTTCAAGACGCCGGAGGGGAGGTACAAGCGCGAAGGCCGCTGGCAGATCATGATCCACGGCGAGTCCTACAAGCCGATCGTGGCCGAGGCGGCCAAGAAGGCCATCGGGGAGGAGAACGTCTACGAGCGGATCTTCATGTCCCACCTCCTCACCGACGAGCGGGACCCGAGCCGCATCGCAGGCGCCGTGGGCTTCAGCGTGCGGGACCCCAAGGTCTACGTCTTCAAGGCGAAGGCCGTGATCTGCGCGGCCGGCGGCGCGACCGGCGTCTTCCGTCCCCACTCTGTGGGCGAGGGGCTCGGGCGCATCTGGTACGCGCCCTGGAACACGGGGTCCGTCTACAAACTCATGATGCTCGCGGGCGCAGAGATGAGCCAGATGGAACACCGGCTCGTCGTGGCGCGGTTCAAGGACGGCTACGGCCCGGTCGGGATGTGGTTCTTGCTCTTCAAAGCCGTGCTGAAAAACGCCTATGGGGAGCTCGTGGAAGAGAAATGGGCGGATCTGCTCAAAGAATGGCTCCCGTACGGCGCCGGCAAGCCGATCCCGACGCCGTTGCGAAACCATCAGATGATCCGGGACTACCTCGCCGGGCGCGGTCCCCACTATCTCCGGACCGACGAGGCGCTGCAGAAGATGTACGCCGACGTGGGGAACGACCCGAGAAAGATCCGGGAGATCGAAAGCGACGCGTGGGAGGATTTCCTGGACATGACGATGTCCCAGGCCCTCCTGTGGGCCTCGGAGAACATCGACCCGGCCAAGACGCCGTCGGAGGTCGTGCTCACCGAGCCGTACCTCATGGGGTCCCACGCATCCGCCACCGGCGCGTGGGTGAGCGGTCCCGAGGACCTTGCCCCGAAGGATTACTTCTGGGGCTATAACCGGATGACGACGGTCAAGGGGCTCTTCGCCGCCGGCGACGGGGTGAGCGGTTCCGCGCACAAGTTCTCGAGCGGCTCCTACACGGAAGGGCGGCTCGCCGGCAAGGCGGCGGTGGCCTACGTGTTCGACAATTCCGACGAGCCCCACGTGGAGACCGATCGCGTGGAGGCCATCAAGACGGAGCTGTACCGGCCGCTCGCGGTCTACGAGAAAGAGAAAGGGACCGTCACCCATCCGGAGATCGGCAACCCGAACTACGTCTTTCCGAAACAGGCGCTCCTGCGCCTGCAGAAGATCATGGACGAGTACTGCGCGGGGCAGGGGGCGTACTACATGACCAACGAGCCGACGCTCACGCGGGGGCTCGAGCTGCTGGGCTACTTCAAAGAGGATCTGCAGCGCATGGCCGCCCGGGACCTCCACGATCTACTGCGCTGCTGGGAAGTCTGGGATCGGGTCTGGTGCGCCGAGGCGCACATGCGGCACATCCTGTTCCGCCAGGAGACGCGCTGGCCCGGCTACTACTACCGCGGGGACTTTCCGAAGATCGATGACGAGCAGTGGAAGTGCTTCGTCAACTCGCGCTACGAGCCGGCGAAAGGCGAGTGGACGCTGGCCAAGCGGCCGTACGTCCAGATCGTTCCCTAGGTGCGCATACTGAACGCGCCCCGTTCCGTCTCTCGCAGCATCGTGGTGATCGGCGGGGGGATCGCCGGAGTCACCGCGGCCGTCGAGGCCGCGGAGGCGGGGTACGACGTGGTCATCGTGGAGAAGGAGCCCTACCTCGGGGGGCGGGTCGTCCAACTCTACAAGTACTTTCCGAAGCTCTGCCCGCCGGCCTGCGGCATGGAGATCAACTTCCGCCGGATCAAGGACAATCCCCGGATCCGGTTCCACACCATGGCGGAGGTGGAACGCATCGAGGGGCGGCCGGGAGACTTCGACGTCACGATCAGGCTGCGCCCCCGGTATGTCAACGACCGGTGCACGGCCTGCAACGCGTGCGTGGCGGTCTGTCCCGTCGAGCGTCCCGACGCCTTCAACTTTGGGATGGGCAAGACCAAGGCGATCTATCTCGCCCACGAGATGGCGTTCCCCATGAAGTACGCCGTCGACGCGCCGCCCTGCCGGCTCACCGAATGCGCCAAGTGCGTGGAGGTGTGCGAGTACGACGCCATCGATCTGACGATGCAGCCCCGAACACTCAGGCTCAAGGCGGGCGCCGTCATCGTCGCGACGGGCTGGAAGCCCTACGACGCGAGCCGCATCGACAATCTCGGGTTTGGCAGGTTCCCCGACGTGATCACGAACGTGATGCTGGAACGTCTCGCGGCGCCGAACGGGCCCACGCGGGGGAGAATTCTCCGGCCGTCCAACGGTCACGAGGTGCAGAGCGCGGCGTTCATCCAGTGCGCCGGCTCGCGCGACCTCAATCACCTGGCCTATTGCTCGGGGATCTGCTGCCTCGCCTCGCTGAAGGAGGCGACCTATCTGCGCGAGCGGAACCCAAACGCGCGCGCGCACATTTTTTACATCGATCTGCGGACCCCGGGCACCTACGAATTCTTCTCGAAGAAGGTCCTCTCCGACGGGCACATCACCGCGACGAAGGGCAAGGTGGCCAAGATCACCGAGGATCCGGCGACCGGGCAGCTCGTGGTCGACGCCGAGGACATCCTCGCCGCGCAGAAAATGCGGATCGGGGTGGATCTGGTCGTGCTCGCCTCGGGGATGGTGTCGAGCCTGGCCGAAGGGCGGGCGGCCGGACCGGTGGCGCTCGACCAGGACTCCTTCGTCGTGGAGACCGACGACGCAAACGGCATTTTCGCCGCCGGCTGTGCCCGGGCTCCCGTCGACGTGGCCACGTCCGTTCAAGACGCCACCGCGGCCGCGCAGCTTGCGATCGAGACGATTCTCGGCGCGGCGCGTGCCTAGCACGATGGCGAAGAAGATCGGCGTCTACATCTGCTCCGGGTGCGGGATCGGCCACTCGATCGACGTCGAGCGGCTCGAGGGAGTTGCCAAGGCGGCGGCGCCGGGCGGGCCGGTGCGCCGCTCGGCGGCGTTCTGCCTGGAAGACGCGCGCCAGATTCAGGCCGACATCGAGCAGGAGGGTCTGGACGGCGTCGTCATCGCCGCGTGCTCCCCGCGCGTCAACACCGACGTGTTCGGCTTCAAGGGCGCGCTGGTCGAGCGCGTGAACCTGCGTGAGCAGGTGGCCTGGAGCCATCCCCCCAACGAGGACGAGACTCAGGCCCTGGCCGACGATTACCTCCGCATGGGCCTCGTGCAGGCCCAAAAGTCGAGCCCGCCCACGCCCTACACGGAGGCGCACGAGCGGACCGTCCTCGTCGTCGGCGGCGGCGTCGCCGGGTTGAGCGCCGCAATCAGCGCGGCCCGCAGCGATTTCGGCGTCGTGCTGGTCGAGAAGGGCCCCGAGCTCGGCGGTTACGCCGCGAGGCTCCACCGGCAGTTTCCCAAGCGGCCTCCGTACGATCAGCTCGCCGCGGTCGACGTCGCCGAGAAGATCCGTATGGTGCGCTCACTCCCGAATGTGCGAATCCTGACGCAGGCCCAGGTGCAGGAGATCTCGGGGGAGCCCGGCCGGTTCCGCGTAATTATCCAGGCCGCCGGGGCGCCGGTCGAGGTCCAGGTGGGTGCGATCGTCCTTGCCACGGGCTGGCGGCCGGCCGAGCCCCACGCGTATGCCGCGTACGGCCTCGGGCGTTGCCCGAACGTGGTCACCAGCGTGGATTTCGAGGAGATGGTCGCGAAGGGCCGGATCGGCCGGCCGTCGGATGGCCGGCCTGCCTTGCGGGTCGCCTTTCTCCTCTGCGACGGCGAAGGCGACGATGCCCATCTTCCGTACGGGGGCAACGTCTCGAGCCTCGTGGCGCTCAAGCAGGCGACCTACGTCCGGCAGCAGGGGAAAGACGCCAGCGCCTACGTCTTCTACGAGGACATGCAGACCCCGGGCCAGTCCGAGTACTTCTACCGGCGCGTCCAGGCAGACCCGGGGATCTTTCTCTCGCGGGGACAGGTCCGCGGGGTCGCCGAGGATCGAGACCGGAACGTGCTCCTCGACGTGAGCGAGACGCTCATGGGAGGAGACATCCGGCTCGTGGTGGATGTGCTCGTGCTCTCGACGGGCATGATCCCCTCGACGGTCGATGCGGACGGGCAGTTGGGTCTTGCCTACCTGCAGGGGAAAGACGTCCCGACCACCAGGTTCGGCTACGCGGATTCCAACTTCATCTGCTTCCCCTACGAGACGCGGCGGACCGGCATCTACTCGGCGGGCGCCGTTCGAGCGGCCATGGATCTTGCGGCGAGCGTCCGGGACGGCAGGGCGGCGGCGCTGAAGGCGATTCAGTCCATCGAAAAGTCTTCCGCCGGGCAGGCGGTCCACCCCCGGGTCGGCGACCTCTCCTACCCGAACTTCTTCATGCAGAAGTGCACCTCGTGCGGACGCTGCACCCAGGAGTGCCCCTTCGGGGCGCTGGAACTGGACGAGCGGAAGCATCCGGTGCTGAACACGAACCGGTGCCGGCGCTGCGGGATCTGCATGGGCGCGTGCCCGGTCCAGATCATCTCGTTCAACGACTACTCGGTGGACATGCTGTCCACGATGATTCGGGCCGTCGAGATCCCCGAGGGCGACGAGGAGAAGCCGCGCATCCTCGTTCTGGCCTGCGAGAACGACGCCTACCCGGCGCTCGACATGGCGGGAATCAACCGGCTCCGCTACCCTTCGTCGGTGCGCGTGATCCCCGTGCGCTGCCTGGGATCCGTGAACAGCATCCTGATCGCCGACGCCGTTTCCAGGGGGTTCGACGGCGTGGCGTTGCTCGGCTGCAAGCCGGGAGAGGATTACCAGTGCCACTTCATCAGAGGCAGCGAACTGCTCGAGACCAGGATGGGGAACGTCCGGGAGACTCTCGGGCGGTTGGCCCTGGAACCCGAGCGGGTCCAGGTCATGGAAGTGGCGATTTCAGAGTCTGAAAAGATTCCGCCGATGCTGGACGAGTTCGTGCGCACGATCAAGACGATCGGCCCGAACCCGATGAAGGGATTTTGACCGGTCGTGGCCGACGCGACGCTGATCCAGCCCGATCTGGAGTTCAAGACGGCCATTCTGGGGCTCGACGCCCACGATCTGTCGGTTTGCTACCAGTGCGGGACCTGCACGGCCGTCTGCCCGCAGTCGACCGCGGACAACCCGTTTCCACGCAAGGAAATGGTGTGGGTTCAGTGGGGACTCCGGGACCGGGTGTTGGGGAATTCCTCGATCTGGCTGTGTCACCAGTGCGGCATCTGCAACACGTACTGCCCGCGGGATGCGAAGCCGGCCAACGTGATGGCGGCGCTTCGCGACTACAGCATCACCCACTACGCCGTTCCCCGCTTCATGGGGCAGGCACTCGAGCAGCCCAGGTATCTCCTCCTGCTCTTCGCAATCCCGGCCGTGATCTTCCTGACGATCCTGGCCCGCCTGGGACACCTGACCTCGTTGCCCGCGGGCCGGATCGTCTTTTCCAAGTTGTTCCCGGTTGAGGACATCGACGCCGTCTTTCTGACGGCGATCGGTCTGTCACTGGTCGGGGCGGTGGCGGGCGGCCTCCGGTACTGGCGGGCCATGAGGGCGTCGCCCCCTGCGGGGGCTAGCCGGCGGGACGCGCCGGCGTCGGAGGGAGCGTCCTCGAGCGGCGGGAGCCCCGGCCGGCACGTCCTCTCCACGATCCTCGATATCCTGACGCACCGGAAGTTCAGGCAGTGCGACGAGGCGCCGGCGGGGGACCGCGACACGTATAAGCGCCACGTGCCGGCGACGCACCTGGCCGTCTTCTGGGGGTTTCTGGGATTGGTGGTCACCACGACGTCGGTCGGCATCGGGCTCTACGTCTTCGGGTATCCGACGCCGTGGCCGGTCTGGCATCCTGTCAAGATCCTGGGGGACGTGAGCGGCGCGGCGGTCATCGGGGCCGCAAGCATTTTCCTCTGGCGCCGCATCGTCGACGGGCAGAAGGCGGGGAAGAGCACCTACTCCGATTGGCTCTTCCTGGTGATCCTCGGGGCCACGACGCTGACGGGCTTCCTCTGCCAGGGGCTGCGGCTTGCGGACCTGCCCACCCTGGCCTACCCGACATACTTCGTCCATCTCCTCCTGATTTTCTTCCTGCTCGTGTACATCCCGTACTCGAAGTTCGCCCATCTCGTCTACCGGACGGTGGCCATGCTGCACGCGGCCCCCTCGTCGGCGGCGCTTCGCCGGGCGGATCGACCTCTCCACCCTCCCGGCGCTATGTGAGGTCGGTGTATTTCTTGTTCGTGCCCTTTGCACTGACAATCGGATAGCGTGCCTCGTTGATCCGCATCTTCTTGTGAAATTCTGTCGCGAGGTCGATATTGTACTTCTGGGCGAACCGCAGGATGAAGTAGAGGACGTCCACGGCCTCTTCCGCAATCCGCGCCTTGGCGTCTGGATCGCTGAGCAATGCTTCGATTTCGACGGCCGACTTGAACCTGAAGGATTCCAACAACTCGCCGGCTTCCGTAATGATGCCGATCGCCAAGTCCTTTGGATTATGAAACTGATCCCACTCCCGGGCCTCGCAAAACTCCCGTACCATTTCTTTCAGCTGTTGAAGAGCAGTCGTGGCGTCCGAATGATCGTTGCGGGTCGCCATGGTGCCGGTATTAGGTCGCCGGTTCTTTAGGTTCCTGCTCCTGATAGCGAGTCGCGCCTGCCGGGGTCGCGTCTCGCCTGACGGCGTCGATGATCTCCACAAAGTGCCGGCGCGCGTACGCCGCCGCGTCGGTCAGCTCGAACGTAGTACCGCGGTGCTCCGGATGCGCCCGCTGCCAGAGCGCGGCGTGCCCGCCGCCGCAAAAGAATTGAATGTGCGGGCAGCGTGTGAGGACCGCCGGGCCCGGGGCGCAGCAGTCCTTTGCAAGATGGAAGACCACCGGCGCCGCCGGTTCGGACCCGAGCAACCGATCTCCCTGCATCGTCACCAGGATCGGCGTCTGGCAGTGCCCGCACGCCGACGCGATCTCTGCCGCCGCACCTGTCATCGGCGGCACCGCGAGCGCATCGACGGCGCAGTTGGCGTAGACGGTCACGGCGCCAATCGTGACACGATGGCCGGTCGGCACGAGCGAGAGAGGGTACGCAGCCGCCACAGCCCCGTCGCGCAGATACACCGCGCCGGCGTCGTGCAGCGCGGCGAGCGCGGCGCGTACCTCTGCGGGGGTTAGTCCCGTGCCCCCGGCGAGCGCGGGGACGGCCGCGTCCCGGCCGAGCAGCGCGCGCCTCAGGATTGCTGTCCGTACCCGGCTCTCCCGATCCGTCACAGTCATCGCCTCCCGCCCCCGTCTCGGTGCGTTGACACTAACAGGAAAACCTGTTATAAGTCAAGACATGAGTTCGGTCGCCCCGCAAAGTGAGACCCCGCATCGCAAGGCCCGGCAGGCGGCCTGTTCCCCGGGTCCGGCGCTCGCGGCCCGGGCGCGGTACTTTCGAGTGCTCGGAGATCCCACGCGCCTCCGCGTGCTGGAGATCCTGGGCGACGGAGAGCGGACGGTCGCCGATCTGACCGCGGCGATGCGCGTGCCGCGCAGCCGGCTCTCCAACCATCTGGCCTGCTTGAAGTGGTGCCGGTTTGTGGCGGCGCGGCGGCAGGGACGGCACGTCGTCTACCGGGTGGCGGACGGGCGCGTGGGCCGTCTCGTCGCCCTGGTCCATGATCTCTCCGCCGAACGGTGTGGCTACCTCGCCCGCTGCCGGCGTATCGGTCCCGATTGGATTTGAGCGGCGAGGAGCGTGCGGCGATGGCGAGATCCGTGACCGTCTTCAATCAGCCGGGGTGAATCTTCTGTCGTAGGGCGGAGGAGTTCCTCACCCAACACGGCGTTCCGTTCCAGGCGCGAAACGTCGCCGAAGATCCGGCGGCGATGGCCGAGCTCGAGCGCCTCGGCGTCGCGACCACCCCGGTCATCGTCGTCGACGGCGAGGTGGTCGTGGGATTCGATCGGAAGCGCCTCGCGGCGCTGCTGGGGTTGCCCCAGGACTAGGACGCGCGCCCCGCCACCGGTCGCGTCGCGGCCACCATGAGATTACAGCGCAGGACTGCTCCCAGCCGGAGCGAAGGCGCACGCGTCCGACTCCGGCACGGGAGGCCGCCCATGACCGCGGCGCGGACACGCATGCTTGTGGTTCTTTGGATGACGGCCGGAACCTCGGTCGCGATGTGGCCGACCTCATCTTCAGACGTCCAGGCGGCAGTGGCGCCGCTGCGCGAGTACGCCGTGCCGATGGGCTCGCATCCGCACGACGTCGCCCCGGCCCCCGACGGCACGGTCTGGTACTCGGCGCAGACCGCGGGCGAGCTCGGACGGCTCGATCCCGCGACGGGCAAGATTCAGCACGTGAAACTCGGCGACGGATCGGCGCCGCACGGCGTCATCCTCGGTCCTGACGGCGCGGCGTGGGCGACCGACGGCGGAGTGAACGCGATCGTGCGCGTCTCGCCGGACGGCAAGAGCATCCGGCGATTTCCGCTCCCCGCGGACCGCGGTCCATACGATCTCAACAGCCTCGTCTTCGACAAGCGCGGAACGCTCTGGTTTACCGGGCAGGGCGGATTCTACGGACGCGTGACGGTCGGGACCGGCCGGGTCGAGGTCTGGGACGCCCCGCGCGGGCGCGGGCCGTACGGGATGACGGTCACGCCGTCGGGCGGCATCTATTTTGCGTCGCTCGCCGGAAGCTGCCTCGGACACATCGATCCTGAGACCGCCAAGGTCACGGTGATCGATCCGCCGACGGCGCACGCCGGCACGCGGCGTATCTGGTCCGATTCGCAGGGGCGCCTCTGGATCTCCGAGTGGGATGCCGGCAATCTCGCGCGGTACGATCCGGCCGCGAAGGCATGGAAGGAGTACCGCCTGCCCGGCCGGGCGCCGAAGCCCTACGGAGTCTACGTCGACGAGCACGACATGGTGTGGCTGAGCGACTGGGGCGCGAACGCGCTGCTGCGGTTGGATCCGCGGACAGAGCGGTTCGAGAGCTTCCCGCTGCCGAGCGCTTCCGCGGGCATCCGCCAGCTCAACGGGCGGCCCGGTCAGGTATGGGGCGCCGAGTCCACCGTCAACAAGATCGTCGTGCGGCAGGCGCGATAAACTCGCCGGCGCACGGCGGCAGCGTGATCTGGATCGACGCGCCGTAGTCGTAGTAATCGAGCGCCTGCTCGCCGCGCGGCGTGGCAAGGACCACGCGCCGGGGCAGGCCGTTGTCGCTTCCCACGTAGAGCGTCGTCTTGAAGCCACCCCCGGCGCCCATCGGTCCGCCGGCCGATCCCTCCATCGTGTAGATGTAGACGCGCATCGGCTGTCCGTCGATCGCCGCGTCCGGGGCGCGGGCGATGTCGACCGTGCCTTGGAAGGCGGCCGGATCGCTGAACCGCGGCATCTGAGGGATGTTCACGCAGCGCCACCCCGCGGGCGCGCCCTGCGCCGTCGTCCGCATCCGCGACTGGCCGCCCACCACGACGATTTCCATCTCACCATTCGGACTCTGCATGGTCGAGTGCATCGCGTCGTTCCCCGGCACCGCTTCCACCACCATGCTGCCCTGCGGCATCGTGGTCTTCATCCGGTAGCCCGGCAAGCCGTTCAGCTTGCCGTACGCGGCGACGACCTCGCGCCAGGCCGCGGCGTCTCCCTTGACGGTCAGATCCGCCGCGGCGGGGCCGGCGACCAGACAGAGCGAAAGCGCGGTAACGAAAGCGGTAAGCCAGGACGCGCGGCCTGGTGTCATGCTGTGGCGATTCGGCGGACCGGCGCGGGGCCCTTCATCGGAGGCTCCATGAGTCGAGCCGGCGGATGTGAACACCGCGAACGCTACGGCGAGGGTCGGGCCGGCGACCATGTCCCGGGCGGAGTCGCATGGCGTTGCCGGTCCGCCCTCGCCGCAACTTACCCTTCGAAATCTCAGGCGGAACTCGACCCATTTATACCCGGCCGGCGGGTCACCGCCACGCCCGACCGGGAGGCCGCGCGTGTCCGGGTGCCGGCGCTCAGCGCGATGCCGGCGAGGACGAGCGCCGTGCCGGTCCAAAACCACCGGTCGAGCCGGTCGCCGAAGAGCGCCGCCGAGGCGAGCACGCCGACGATGGGCTGAAGATACTGGAGCGCGGCCGGGATGCGGGCCGGCAGCGTTGTGAGCGCCCCGAACCAGACCCACAACCCCGCAACCGTCACCAAGAGCCCGAGGTAGAGGACGCTCGTGATCGCGCTCGCCGTCAGGCGCATCGGCGCGTGGCCGAGCTCCCACGCCGCCACGGGGGCGAGCGCCGCCGCCCCGGCGAGCGAACTGATCGCCGCGATCGTGAGCACGGAGTACCGCTCGATCAGCTCGACGCTCAAGACGTAGTACAGCGCGACCGCGACCGACGACAGCAGCAGCAGTCCGACGCCGGCGAGCGCCGCGGGGTGGAGGGACGCGGGGGCTCCCCACGCGGCGGATTGAAGCGGTGTGATCGATCGGGCCGCGTTCAGCAGCGCTCTCGGATCCCCGCCCGCGACGAGGCCGACGCCCAGCAGCGCCGCGGCGAGGCCGGCCGCCTGCGTCCCGCCGATCGGCTGCCGGAGCCGGGCCGCCGCGAGCGCGACCACCAGGACGGGGATGAGGGCCGAGATGACCGTCGCGACGGACGCCGGGGTCAGGCGGACACCGAGCGTCTGGGAGACCTGGCCGACCCCGATGCCGAGCAGGCCCAGGCCCGCCGCGGCGGCGCAGATCCGCGCCGGCGGCAGCCGGCGTCCGCGCAGCAGCCAAAGGAAGCACGGGGCCGCGGTGAGGTAGCGCAGCGCCGTCAGCGTCAGCGGCGGAATGTCGCGTAGCCCGAGTTTGGTGACCGGGATCGACCCGCCCCAGACGATCGCGAGCAGGAAGAGCGCGCCGAGAGACCGGACGATCATCCGTCCCGTGCGACCACCGGCGTCTCGAGGACACCCACCTTCGTAATCGAGATCCGCACGGTGTCGCCCGCGCGCAGCCAGCGCGGCGGCTTGCGGGCGAACCCGACGCCGCTCGGCGTGCCGGTGGCGATGATGTCGCCGGGCTCGAGGGTGAGCGCCCGCGAGACGTCCGCGATCAGGTGCGCCACCGAGAAGATCATCGTATTCGTGCCGGCTTCCTGGAGACGTTCGCCGCTCACGTCGACCGTGAGCATGAGCGACTGCGGGTCGGGGACCTCGTCGCGGGTGACCAGCGCCGGCCCGAGCGGCCCGCTGCGGTCGAAGTTCTTGCCGATCATCCACTGGGTCGTCCGGCGCTGAAAGTCCCGGATCGAGATGTCGTTGAAGATCGTGTACCCGGCCACGTACTCGAGCGCGCGCGACTCGGGGATATCGCGGCCGCGGCGTCCGATGACGGCCGCGAGCTCGCCTTCGTAGTCCACCTGCTCGCTCGCGGCCGGCAGCACGTACGGCTCGCCGGGGCCGAGAGGGCTGTGGGGGAACCGGCCGAAATAGATCGGAATCGTGGGCGGCTCGCCGCCGCCTTCGCGCGCGTGCTCCGCGTAGTTGCGTCCGACGCAGAGGATTTTCGGCGGCGCCGGCACGGGCGGCAGCAGGCGGACCTCGCCGGCCCGCCACACCACGCCGTCGCTCTCGAGGGCGCGCGCCTCCGGCGCGTGGGGAAGCGCCCGGCGGGTCTCCTCGGCGACGTCCCGCGCGAGCGCCAGCGCCTCATCCCCGCCGACGAGCAGCTGCGTCATCGACGGCGGAAGCACCGCGCGCGCTCGGGCGCCGGGGCGCGCGAGGCCGCGGGCCGCGTAGTGCGCGCGGGCCGCGCGGGTGAGATCGACGATCCAGTCGCCTTCCAAAGCTCCGACGCGGGTCTGGCCGCGCGCCGCGAAGGTCACCAGGTGCATCCGTCACCTCCGAGAAAGTCGCCCGCGGTCCGAACCGTCTCCGCGGTCCATCGCCGGGCCTGCCGGGAAGGTACTTGGCCCCGCGCCGCGGGCGTCCCTTCGCCCGGCGTTGACAGCGGCGCGGGGCCCGCGTAAATTATTTGTAATGAGTATTAATAAGAACTATGGTCAAACAGTGACGGCCGCGTCCCCGGCGGCGGACCGGCGCACCGCGGGGGCGGCGTGCGCCGGGCTGCGGCGGCTGCTGCGCGTTCGCGGCGGCCGCCTCACCCCGCAGCGGCTGGCGATCTACGAGGCCGTGGTCGGCCAGACCACGCACCCGAGCGTCGAGATGGTGCACGCCGCCGTGCGGACGCGGTTCCCGGGGGTCAGCCGGGCGACCGTGTACACGACGCTCGGTCTGTTCGCCGATCTCTGTCTGATCCAGGAGGTCGGCGGACGGGTGCGCCGGTACGACGGCCGCGCCGGACGCCACGTCAATCTGGTCTGCGAGCGCTGCGGCGGAGTGACCGACATCGCCGATCCGCGGCTCGAGGCCCTTGAGCGGAGGACCGCGATGCGCGCGGGATTCGATGTGCGATCCGCCCGGTTCGAGCTCCACGGCGTCTGCCCGCGGTGCCGCGCCCAGTCACGCCGTGCGGGCGCCTCGGCGCGCGGAGAGGCCGCGGGGGGGCGCCGCGTCGGAGGGCGCCCGGCCGCGAAGGCGGCGGGGCGGCGGGCGGAGGGGGTGCGCGATGCCTGAGGTCCGGGGCGAACTGACCATCCCGGGGGTCAGGCAGGATCTCGCGGCGATTGAGGCCCACAGCACGAGCTATCTCCTTCAAGTTGTGCAGCCCGCCTTACTTGGCCTCATGGACGGGTCCATCTCCACGCTCGCACCGCTTTTCGCGAGCGCCTTCGCCACGCGCAACCCGCATACCGCGCTGCTGGTCGGCACCGCCGCCGCGGTCGGCGCCGGCATCAGCATGGGGTTCGCGGAAGCGCTGTCGGACACCGGCAAACTTACCGGCCGCGGACATCCGTTCGCGCGCGGCATGATCACCGGCGTCGCGACGCTCATCGGCGGCATCCTCCACGCGCTGCCGTTCCTGATCCCGCATCTCGGCCTGGCGCTCGCGGTCGCGTACATGATCGTGGGCATCGAACTCGTCGTGATCGCGCTGATCCGCTATCGCTACTTCAAGCTGAGCTTCTGGCTCTCGATCGTGCAGGTCATCGTCGGCGGCGGCCTGGTCTTCCTCGCCGGGGTGCTGATCGGCCGATCGTAGCGCCCGCCCCCGCAGAGGGGAATTCTCCCGCGTCGAATGGAACAGAGCGTGGGAGGAAACTCACGAATGCTCAGCAACCCGGTCAAAGCGAAGATCCGCGCGGGTGAAGCAGCCTTCGGCACCATCTGCGCGCTGCCGTCGCCGGAAGTCGTCGAGATCATCGGCGTCGCCGGCTACGACTGCGTGCTGATCGATCTCGAGCATGGTCCGCTGGACGTCGAAACCGTGCAGGCGATGGGCCGCGCCTGCCGTGCCACCGGCATCGTGCCGCTTGCCCGCGTGCCCGACGCGAATCCGAAGACCATCCTCCGCATGCTCGACAGCGGCTGCCTCGGGGTCATGGTGCCGCAGATCGAGACGCCGGAACAGGCGGCGGACGTGGTGGCGGCGTGCCGCTATCCGCCGGCGGGCCGGCGCAGCCTCGCGGGCAACACCGTCGCGGCGAATTGGGGCATCGTACCGGCGGCGGACCACGTCGCGGCCAGCAACGACGCGGTGCTGTCGATCGTGCAGATCGAGACGCGCCGCGGCCTGGACGCAGTGGAGCAGATCGTCCGCGTTCCCGGACTGGACATGATCTTCATCGGGCCGAACGATCTGTCGACGAGCCTCGGCTTTCCCGGCCAGATGCGCCACCCGGAGGTTCAGGACGCGATCCGCCGGATTCTGCGGGCGGCGAAGGACGCGGAGACGCTCTCCGGGATCCTGGCGCTCGAGCCGCAGGACGTCGAGACCTACCGGCCGCAGGGCGCGGGTCTGATGCTCGACGGGATCGGGCGCCTCTTGCTGCGGGCCGCGCAGGCGCAGGTGAAGGGGCTTCGCGACGCCGCGGTCCGCCTCCCCGCTCCCCGCCGTTCCTAACTTTATGGCCGGCCGGCTCGACTATCACGATCCGTTTCACGAATTCGCCGGCCGTCTGACGGAAGCGCTCGAGGACAACCACCTGGTCGTGTCCGGGTACGCGTTCCTCGTCGACGTCGACCACATGAGCCGCGAGTACCGCTACGTCGTGCACCTCGAGAGCGAACCACCTTCGGACGCGCCCCAGACTTCGGCGTGGCCCTGGGCCGAGCTGCGGTTCCTGGTCGACGCGCTGTCGTTCGGGCGGCATATCGCCGAATACGACGAGGGCGTCGAGTTTTCGCGCACGGTGCACGAGGAGGTTCAGGTCTTCGGAGAACTGCTGACCGAGGTGACAATGGACCGGCTGCTCGTGCCGCCGGACGTCGTGGCGCTGCGCCGCGCGATCATGCCCGCGGGCGCGGAGCCCGGGGTGCCCAGCATCAGCCTGCAGCAGCACTTTTCCACCGAGGACGCGCCGCCCGTCTACAGCGCGCGCGTGCAGTCGAGCGTGGTGCTGAAGGAAGACGAGCTGGTCGAAGAAGACCGTCCCCGCAAGATCGCGCAGGCGGTCTCCGCGCTGCTCGGCGGCCTGCAGGCCCTGCACCTCGCCGCCGAAGGCGCGCCGATGCCGAATCCGAACGAGTGACGCCCGGGACCGCATCGGGTTCCACACCGCCTCCGGACGACGAGCGCTTCATGCGCGCGGCCCTCGCCGAGGCGGCCGAGGCCGGGACCCTCGGGGACGTGCCGATCGGCGCGGTGATCGTCCACGACGGCCGGATCATCGCGCGCGGGCAGAACCGGCGGGAGGTCGACCGCGATCCCACCGCCCACGCCGAACTCCTCGCGCTGCGGCAGGCCGCGCGGCACCTCGGCGGCTGGCGCCTCTCCGGCTGTACGGTGTACGTCACTCTTGAGCCGTGCCCGATGTGCGCCGGGGCGCTGCTCCTCTCGCGCGTCGAGCGTCTCGTGTACGGCGCCGCCGATCCGAAGGCCGGGGCGGCGGGCGGCGTCGTGGATCTTTTCCACGGCGTCCGCTTCAACCATACGGTGCGGGTCACGGCCGGGGTGTGCGAGACGGAATGCCGGGAGCTCTTGCGAAAATTCTTCTCTGCGCTGCGTGCGTAACGCCGGCATCTGAGGAACATCCTAAGTAGGCGCGATACCAAGCGCTGGGAAAGGGATCTGTCATGCGGCGACTATCTTTCCTTGCGGTGATCCCGGCGGCGATGCTGAGCCTGCTCCTGCTGGTCCGGTTCCGGCGAAAGGCGGTGGCCCGTTTCAACCGCGCCGTGACGAACCGGATCACCCGCCGGTTCGCCAGCCGGGCGCCGGGGTTCGGGATCATCATGCATCGGGGCCGCAAGTCGGGCCGTCTGTACCGGACGCCTGTCAACGTCTTTTGGGTGCCGGAGGGCTTCCTGATCGCCCTGACCTACGGACGCGACAGCGAATGGGTGCAGAACGTGCTGGCGGCCGGCGGCTGCGACCTCGAAGCGCACGGCAGGCTCTATCGGCTGTCCGCGCCCGTCGTGGTGCACGATCCCGGCCGGCGGTTTCCGTCGTTCGTGCGCCTCGTCACCCGGGTCGGCGGGGTGACGGAGTTTCTGCGGGCGTCGGCGTCTCCGCAGCCGTCACCCGTCGTCGCGCGGCCGGCCGCGGGCGGGGTGCCCGGCTAGCTACAGGTCGACGTGGCCGTTCACGCAGGTGATCGTGCCGCCGCCGACCCAGATCGTGCCCTCGCCGTCGCGCGCGACGTGGACGCGCCCGCGGCAGCCCAGTGCCGTGCCCTGACTCACCACGTACGGCGACCGCGCCCGTCCGCCGTCGAGCAGCCACGGCGCGAGCGACGCGTTGAGGCTGCCGGTTACAGGGTCTTCCGCGGTGGCGCCCTGCTTCGGAAAGAAGGCCCGCACCTCGAACGCCGCGGGAGAACCGGCCGGATAGGGACCGACGACCCCGACGGGCATGTCGACGGTGCCCGGCTCGAGCGCCAGCACCGCGTCCGCGTCCGGCAGAAACACCGCGACCCATCCCGGACCGTTGTCGCACCACGCGGCTTCGACGATGCCGGCCCGGTCGATGCGCAGCACCGACGCGAGACGCCGGACGAGCGGCTCCTCGACGGGTCCGCTTCGAATGACCGGCGGAGCGGCGAACGCCAGGCCGCCGGCGCCGCGGCGGATCCTCACGAGGCCCGCGGGACATTCCTGGACGACGACGTCCTTCTGCTTTGGCGTTCCTCCGGCCGCGAGCCAGGCGTGGCACGTCCCGAGCGTCGGATGCCCGGCGAAGGGAAGCTCGGCGGCCGCCGCGCCGCGCGCGCCGAGGGGCGCGAAGATGCGCACGCGGTAGTCGGCCTCGGGCCGGGCCGGCGGCAGCACGAACGTCGCCTCGGACAGATTGGTCCATTGGGTGAACCGCGTCATCTGATCCTGCGTCACGCCCTCCCCGTCGAGCACCACGGCCACGGGGTTCCCGGTGTAGGGCGTCGTCGTGAACACGTCGACCTGCTCGAAGCGGCGCTGGGTCATGCGAACATCTCCCCCGGCGCGATCCGGACGGCGCCGTCCCGGAAATCGATGCGCAGCTCCCCGTCGATGACGATGAACGTCTCATCCGTCTCGACGTGATCGTGCCAGACAAAGTCGCCGCCCAGTTTCACGACCTTGAACTGATAGTCGTTCATCTCCGCGATGACCTTCGGCCGCCAGTACTCGTCGAAGAGTCCGAACTTCTGCCTGAAGTTGATGGGCTGGTAGGGCACGCCGCACCTCCGGTCGCCGGCCCGGCACGCCGTCCGGCACCGCAATTCTAACGCGCGCCCGCCGAGGATAACAGATACAGATTATCGAAGTTGCGACCATAACAGTTCTGCGAGGGGGAACGGCCGGATGCCTGTGCGCGACAAACCGCTCCTCCGCTACGAGGAACTCGCCGGTTTCATCGCCGGACTGGTCGGCGACGGCACGCTTCCGCCGGGCTCCCGGGTGCCGTCGCTTCGCGCGATCAGCCGGCAACGCGAGACCAGTCTCTCCACCGCGCTGCAGGCGTACCGGCTGCTGGAGGAGCGCGGCCTGCTCGAGGCGCGGCCGCAGTCCGGGTTTTACGTCGCCACGGGGCAGCCGCTGTCCCTGCGGCTGCCGACGGCGTCGAAACCGCCGGCCAAGGCGACGAGCGTTGCCGTGTCCGGCGTCGTGCTGAAGCTGCTGGAACACGCCGCGGACCCGAAGTTCGTCCCGCTCGGCTGTGCCATCCCGAGCCCGGAGCTGCTCGCGTCGGCGCGGCTCGATCGGTATCTGGCCCGCGCCGCGCGGCGGGAGGGCGTCGATCGCAACACCTACACGGTGCCGAAGGGCGAGCCGAGGCTGCGCCGCGAGATCGGGCGCCGCGCGCTGCGCTGGGGCCAGGCGCTCTCACCAGAAGACATCGCCATTACCTGCGGCTGCACCGAGGCGCTGGCGCTGGCGCTGAAGGCGGTGGCACGGCCCGGCGATGCGATCGGTATCGAGTCGCCGACGTACTTCGGCCTGCTGCAGATCATCGAGGCGCTCGATCTCCGCGCGTTCGAACTGCCGACGGATCCCGCCACCGGGGTCGAACTGCCCGCGCTGCGGGACGCGCTGGAGCGCAAGGCGATCGCGGCCTGCCTCTTCGCGTCGAGCTTCAACAACCCGCTCGGCTGCACGATGACGGAGTCGAAGAAGGCCGCGGTCCTCGACCTCCTGGCAAGATACGGCGTGCCGCTGATCGAGGACGACATCTACGGCGACATCTTTTTCGGCGAGGAGCGGCCCCGGCCGTTCATCGCGCTGCGGCCGTCCGCCGACGTTCTGTACTGCAGCTCGTTCTCGAAGACGCTCGCGCCGGGATACCGCGTCGGCTGGATCGCCGCGGGGCGCCACACGCAGAAAGTCGTGGAGCGCAAACTCGCGCTCACGTTATGCGGGCCCGCGCTGCCGCAGCTGGCGCTGGCGGAGTTTCTCTCGTCGGGCGGCTACGACCGTCATCTGCGCCGCGTGCG
Source organism: bacterium (assembly GCA_035934535.1). Classification (GTDB taxonomy): domain Bacteria; phylum Sysuimicrobiota; class Sysuimicrobiia; order Sysuimicrobiales; family Segetimicrobiaceae; genus DASSJF01. Next base: position 15,979 of record DASYXS010000014.1, on the reverse strand, counting down.
GCGGACGTTTGCCAACAACATCGATCACATGCTGCGGATCATCGATCAGGCGTTTCCCGAGGGGACGAGGGTCTCGCGGCCCGCCGGCGGGTTCGTCCTGTGGCTGGAGATGCCGCGGCCGCTCCGGAGCCGGGAACTGCTCGACGCGGCGCTCGGCAAAGGCATTTGCTTCGCGCCCGGTGACGTGTTCTCGGCCGGCGGCCGCCATGCCAACTGCCTGCGGTTGAGCTGCGGGCATACCTGGCACCCGCGGATCGAACACGGTCTTCGAACGCTCGGCGCGCTCGCGGCGGCCGCGCGCGCCCGGCACTAGAGAAGCGGCAGCACCCCCCGCAGATCCGCGGCCTGGTGCGCCGGGGTGAACCGCGGGTCGAGGACAGCGTCCGCGGCGCGGTTGATCCAGATCGTGCGGAGACCGGCCGCGGTCGCACCCGCCGCATCGCTCGGCGATCCGGCGACGTGGAGCAGGTCTTCCGCGCGAACGCCCATGTCCGCGAGCGTCTTCCGGTACACCGACGGGTGCGGCTTAAACCTGCCGCCCTCGACCGACACGATGCGGTCGAACGGCACCGGAAACGTTCGCATGAGCGCCTCCAGCATCCCGTAGTCCCCGTTCGAAAGGACGGCCAGGGCGAGCGGGCGCCGGCGCACCTCGGCGAGTACTTCCGCGGCCTCCGGCCAGGCGGGAAGGTGCTCCCAGGCCGCGACGAGCGCCGCCATTTCGGCGGGCGCGATGTCGGGGGCGACCCCCCGCACGGTGTAGCGAAGTGATGCCTCGATCGCCGCGCGGTTCGACGCCGGATCCCGGTCGAGCGAGTTCGCGAGCAGCAGGTAGTCCATCTGCGCGCGCCGCCAGGCGCGGGCCGTCGCCGCGGCGTCCGCGGCGATGCCGCGCTGGTGGAAGAATGCGCGGAGGGCGCCGGTGAGCCCGCCCACGGTATCGAACATCGCGGAATAGACGTCGAAGGTGACGGCTCGAACCGGCATCCGGAGGGACCTCCCGTCGCGACCGCCGAACAGGGTGAGGCTGTCCACGACGTTTACACGGGTGCGGCACATGGCCCTTCTGTTGAGAGAGTCTCACCTGCGCGAATTGCTCGCGATGCGGGAGCTGATTCCGCTCATGGCCCGCACGCTCGGGGCGTTCAGCTCCGGCGGCGCGGTTCAGCCGGTGCGGTCGGTGGTGCCGGTTGAACGGTACGGGGGGTTTCTCGGGGTGATGGCGGCGTATCTCATGCCGTCCGCGCAGGGCGGCGCCGCCGGCGCTGCCGCGGAATCCTCGGAGACGCTTGGGTTGAAGGCCGTGGCCTTCTACCCGAACAACGCCGCCCGCAAGCTGCCGACGCATCTGGCCACGATTCTTCTGCTCGATCCCGCCACCGGCGCGCTGCGCGCGGTGCTGGACGGACGCCTGATCACGGAGATGCGGACGGCCGCGGTCTCGGCCGCCGCCACGGACCCGCTCGCCCGCCGGGACGCGCGCGTGCTCGCTCTACTCGGCGCGGGCGTCCAGGCCCGTGCCCATCTGGAGGCGCTGCGCGAGGTTCGTCCGCCGGCCGACGTCCGGGTGTGGAGCCGGACGCAGGCGGGCGCGGAGCGCTTCGCGTCGGAGATGCGCGAGCGACTCGGCGTGCAGGTCACGGTGGCCGCGTCGGCCGAACGCGCGGTGCGCGGAGCGGACGTGATCTGTACGGTCACCGGCAGCACGACGCCGGTCGTCGAGGGCGACTGGCTCGCGCCCGGGGCGCATCTCAACGCCGTCGGCGCGGCGCGGCCGGACTGGCGGGAACTCGCCACGGACGTCGTCCGCCGCGCCCGGCTGTTTGTCGATTCACGGGCGGGCGCGGTCACCGAGGCCGGCGACGTCGTCGGTCCGATCGGCGAAGGCGCAATCACGGAGCGCCACATCGTGGCGGAGATCGGCGAGGTCTTTGCCGGCCGCCACCCCGGCCGCGAAAATCAGGACGAGATCACGCTGTTCAAGTCGCTCGGCATGGCGGTCGAGGACGTCGCGACAGCGCGCTTCGCCTACGCGCGCGCGCAGGCGAAGGGCATCGGCGAGGAGATCCGGCTGGAGTGAAGGGAACCGGCGTGCCGCGCCCGTACGTAGTGTCATTGTTCTCCGCGAGCACTTCCCAGACGAGGTGACCGACATGGGTGCACGCCCGCCACTGGCGGCGGTCATTGACCGCCGGACGTTGCTTCGCCGTTCGTTCGGGGCCGCGGCGGCCGCAGCCGCCGGCACATGGTTGGCCGGGAGGAGCCGCGCGACCGCGTTCGCGGCCGGCCCGGCGACGCGCGCCGCGGTGCAATTCGGGTGGGTGAAGACGGTGGAGTTCGCCGGCAGCTTCATCGCCGATGCGAACGGCTACTACAAAGACGAAGGCCTGGACATCGATATGCTGTCGGGCGGTCCCGGCATCGACGTCGTGACAGCGATCGTTTCCGGGAAGGCCCTGTTCGGCTGCGGCACCGGCGCCCAGATCCTAGCGAAGGCGCGGGAGCGGGGCGCGCAGATCAAAGTGCTCGGCGTCCTGTACCAGAAGAGCCCGCTCGCGATTCTCTCGCTGAAGAAGAATCCGATCCGCACGCCGCAGGACCTGATCGGCAAGCGCGTCGGCGTCGCGGCGGCCGACAGCATCCCCTGGACCACGTGGCTCGCGCTCAATCACCTCGACGCGGCCAGGATCACCCGCGTCCCGGTCCAGTTCGATCCGGCGCCGCTCGTGACCGGCGACGTGGACGCCTTCGTCTCGTTTGCAACGGAGCAGCCGGTCGAATTGCAAGTTGCGGGCGTCCCGGTGGAGTTCTTCCTGTTTGCCGACTACGGCTACTCGTCGTACTCCGGCTGTTACTACGTGCTCGAGGACACGTTGCGGAACCGCCGGGCGGACGTCGTCCGGTTTCTGCGCGCGGAGATCCGCGGCTGGCAGGCCAACGCCGCCAACCCCTCGCTCGGCGCGAAGCTCACCGTGGAGAGGTACGGCAAGGCGCTCGGCCTCAGCTACATGTCGCAGTACCTCGGCAACAAGGTCACGATCGAGAAACTGATGCAGACGCCGGTGACCAGGCAGCACGGCCTCCTCTGGATGGGCGACGCCGACATCGCAAAGAACGTCGACCTGTTCAAGCGGACCGGCATCAACGTCGGCGCCGAGCTCTTCACCGCCGACGTGCTGCAGGAGATTTATCACGGGCGCAATCGCGTCTAGGCCGTCGCCCGGACGGGCGGCCGGTGCGCGGCCGTGAGCGCCGGCGTCGCCGACGCGGGGCTGATTCTCGAGGGCGTCCGGAAGACGTACTGGCTCGACGGGAAACCGGTGCACGCGATCGGCCGCATGGATCTGCGGGTGGCGGCCGGCGCGTTCGTCGCTCTGCTCGGGCCGTCGGGCTGCGGCAAGTCGACGGCGCTCCGCATCCTGGCCGACCTCGACGTGCCCACGGAGGGCCGCGTGCTGGTCGAGGGCGCGCCGCCGGGGGCCGCCCGGCGTCAGCACCGCGTGGCGATCGCCTTCCAGGATCCGGCGCTGCTGCCCTGGCGCACCGTCTACGGGAACGTTAGGCTGCCGCTCGAGGTGACCGGTCTCGACGTGCCGCGGCCGGAGATTCTCGACCTGATCGCCCTCGTCGGACTCCGCGGATTCGAAAGGGCGCGCCCGGCGCAGCTCTCCGGCGGGATGCGGCAGCGCGCGGCCATCGCCCGCGCGCTCGTCACCCGGCCGCGCGTCCTGCTGCTCGACGAGCCGTTTGGCGCGCTCGATGAGATGACGCGTCAGCGCATGAATCTCGAGCTGCTCCGCATCTGGGGGGAGCAGTCGCCGACGACGCTGCTCGTCACCCACTCGATCGCCGAGGCGGTATTTCTCGCCGACCGGGTCGTCGTCATGACCCCGCAGCCGGGCGAGGTTCGCGCGGAGGTGACGATCGATCTGCCGAGGCCGCGGGGCCCGGAGGTGCTGCGGAGCCCGCGGTTCCACGCCCTCTGCGACCGCCTGAGCGAGCTGCTGTTCGCCCCGTCTCACGTGGGACCGCCGGCCGCTCCAGAGGCCGGGCGGCCTCCTGTTCCGTCTTCGCAGGACCTCCGGCCGCCCGCCGTTGACGGGCGGCCTCCTGCCGGAGCCTCGGTCTCGTGATCCGGGCGCCCGCGGGACGCTCGCCCGGCGGAGCGGACGCGGCCGCGCGGCGCGGCGTTGTTCGGAGCACGCCCGGCCCGCTGGACGCGGCGCTCGGGCCGGTCGCGCTGCTCGTCCTGTGGCAGATCCTCGGCGGCGTGCTGCCGTGGGCGCGGTACACGATCTCCTCGCCCTCGGCGATCGTGCTCCGCGCCTGGCACGACCTCGCGATCTACCCGGCGAACGTGGCGGCGACGCTGTGGGAAGCGGCGCGCGGCTTCTTCTGGGGCAATCTCGCGGCGATCGCGCTGGCGCTCGTCATCATGCAGGTCCGTCGCCTCGAGGGCTTCTTGATGCAGATCGCGATCGTCATCTACGCGACGCCGCTACTCGCGATCGCGCCGATCATCGCGGTCGTGCTGCCGGGCGACGAGCCCAAGGTCGCGCTCGCCGCGCTGGCGGTGTTCTTTCCCACCGTGATCACCTCGCTGATCGGTCTGCGGTCGGCGGACGGCGCCTCGCTCGATCTGATCCACACGCTCGGCGGGCGGCCGTTCGACGCGCTGCGCAAGGTGCGCCTGCCCGCGAGCGTGCCGTGGCTGCTCGCGGGGTTCCGGGTCGCCGCGCCGGGCGCGATTCTCGGCGCGATCCTCGGCGAGTTTCTCGGCGGCGACCGCGGACTCGGCGTGGCGATGGTGAACGCGATGGCGACGCTCGACACGCCGCGGGTGTGGGGGCTCGCGATCATGGCGAGCGCCCTGGCCGGCGGCGGCTTCGCGCTCGCCGCGGGGGCCGCGCGCGTGCTGGTCACCTGGGCGCCGCCGCTGGACGCCTCGCCCGTGCTGACCGGCCGCGACGGCGGGGCGGCGGGCGCCGGACGGTGGGCACTGCGACGCGCGGGGCTCGCCGCGGTGTCGATCGGCGTCATCGTCGGGCTGTGGGTGGCCTTCATCGGCGTCTTTCATCTCAATCCGTTCTTCGCGAAGACGCCGGCGCAGGTGCTGCACGACCTGATCGCCGGCGCCGCCGCGTCCGAGAACCGCCGGGAATTGAGCGCCGCGCTCGCGATGACGCTCGAGGACGCGGCCGCTGGATTCGGCGTGGGGACCGTGACCGCGGCGTTTGTGGCGGTGCTGTTCGTCGTCTACCCGCGGCTCGAGCGGGCCTTCATGCCCGTGGCGATCACGCTGCGCTCGGTGCCGGTCATCGCGATGACGCCGCTGCTCGTGCTGCTCTTCGGCCGGGGCATCGCCGGGACGACCGCGATCACGGCGATCATCACGTTCTTCCCGACGCTCGTCAACGTGATGCAGGGGCTGCGCTCCGCCTCGCCGCAGGCGATTGAGGTCCTGCGGCTGTACGCGGCGTCGCCGTGGGCGGTGGTCTGGAAGGTCCGGCTCCCGAGCGCGCTGCCGAGCGTGTTCGCGGCCGCGCGGATCTCCGTGCTCGCGTCGATCCTCGGCGCGATCGTGGCGGAGTGGCTCGCCACCGGGCGCGGCCTCGGTTATCTCATGATCACCGCGCGGGCCCAGTTTCAGTTCACGATGCTGTGGGCGGCCGGGATCCTGGTGACGATCGTGTCGGTGCTGCTGTACGGGATGCTGACGTGGATCGAATCACCGGTGCTGCGCCGGTACGCCCCGAGCCAGGCGGGCCGCTGATGCGGCCCGCGGGGGATGCGCGCCGATGACGGTGCCGTGGAGCCGGGAGCCGGCGTATGATCGCGCGGCGCTGATCGAGGCCGCGGCGGGACGGCGGGACCTCGATCTTGTCCTGCGCGGCGTGACCTTTGCGAACGTCTTCACCGGCGAGACCTATCCCGCGGATATCGGCATCTTCGCCGGACGCATCGCGCACGTGACCGCCCCCGGCGACCCCGTCTGCGCGGGGCGGGGCGGTCCGCTGGCGGGGCGCACGGTCCTCGACCGCCGCGGGCTGGTCGCGATCCCCGGGCTCATCGATACGCACGTCCACATCGAGAGCAGCATGATCACCCCGGCGCACTACGCCGAGGCGGTGCTGCCCCACGGCACCACCACCGTGCTGATCGACCCGCACGAACTGGCGAACGTGATGGGGCTGCCGGGCGTGCGCTACATGCTCGACGCGTCCGAAAACATTCCCCTGCGCGTGCTCGTCATGGCGCCGTCGTGCGTGCCGTCGGCCCCGGCCGTCGAGACCGCGGGCGCGGAGTTCGACCGCGAGGAGATCGAGGAGATGTTGGGCTGGCCGCGGGTGGTGGGACTCGCCGAGGTGATGGACTACCCCGGCGTCCTGCGCGCCGAGGGGCGGATGATGCGTTTGCTCGAGGCGACCGAACGGGTCGGCGGCCTGATTCAGGGCCACGCGCCGCGCGTGCGGGGACGCAACCTGTCGGCCTACGCCGCGGCCGGCATCGACTCCGACCACGAGAACCGCGAGACGCAGGACGGCCTCGCGAAGCTCCGCACGGGGATGTACCTCGAAGTCCGCGAGAGCTCCCTGTCGCCAAACGCCGCGGTGCTGGCGGCGGCGCTGCGCGGCCGGGGATACCTGCCGAACGTTACGCTGTGCACCGACGACGTGGTGCCGGAAGACCTGCTGGGGCGGGGCGGCGTCGATTACGTCGCGCGGCGGCTCGTCGAGGAGGGTCTCGATCCGGTCGACGTCGCGCGGTTTGCGACCCTCAACGCCGCGAACCGGCTGCGCCGGCACGATCTCGGCGCGCTCGCGCCGGGCCGGGTGGCCGACGTCGTGCTGCTGTCGGATGTGCGGCGGTTTCGGGTGACGGAAGTCTACCGCGCCGGCCGGCTGGTGGCCCAGGACGGACGCGTGGTCGCCCCGCCCGCCCCGGCCGTCGAGAACCGCGCCGCGGCGGTCGAGCGGGAGAACACCATCCGCCTGCCGCGCGACCTGGGCGCGGAGGCGTTTCGGATCCGGGTGCCGGGGACGCCGGACGGCGAGGCGACGATCCGGGTGATCGATTTCAACGGGCGCTCGGCGCCGGTGCGCACGACGTACGGGACGATGCGGGCGCGGGTCGCGCGCGGCGAGGTGCAGCTGCCGTCCGCCGACGGGCGGGAACTCGCGATGCTGGCCGTCGTGGAACGCCACGGCCGCCACGGCGGGACCGCCTGCGCGGTGATACGCGGGTTTGGTCCGCGCGAGGGCGCGATCGCCACCTCGGTGTCGCACGACTCGCACAACCTCACGATCGCGGGCACCAATCGGGAGGACATGCTGCTGGCCTGCCGGACGCTGGCCGGGAGCGGCGGCGGCATCGTCCTGGTGGAGGGCGGCCGCGTGACCGCGCGGATCGATCTCCCCGTCGCGGGACTCATCTCGCTCAAACCGGCGGCGGACGTCGCATCGGAGGTCGCCGCGTTCCGCACGGCGGCCGAGGCCGCCGGCATGGCCGGGGAGCGCGCGTTCATGGCGATCGTCTCGCTGACGCTCGCCGTGAGCCCGGAGGGGAAATTGTCCGACCTCGGCCTCATCGACGTGGAGCGCCAGACGCTGCTGCCGACGGTGATCGAAGGTCTCTGACTACGGCTTCGAGCCGCGCCGCCTCTCCAGTGTCTCGAGCCGGACCTCGTGGCCGTTGAGGCGCTCGGTCGCGGCATCGAGCTTTCGCTCAATACGGTCGAGCCGATGCGTATGATCGGCATGGAAGCCATCGTGTTGTTCGAGCTTTCCTTCGATGTGGTCGAGCCGATGCGTATGATCGGCATGGAAGGCATCGTGTTGTTCGAGCTTTCGTTCGATGTGGCCGAGCCGGTGCGCATGATCCGCGTGAAAGCCGCTGTGCTGCTCGAGGGTCGCGGTGTGCTGTCCGAGGATCACCGTATGTTCCGCGAGGGTGGCAGTATGCTCCGCGAGGCTGGCAGTATGGCCCGCGAGGGTGGCAGTATGGCCCGCGAGGGTGGCGGTATGGCCCGCGAGGGTAGCGGTGTGCTCGGCGAGGGTGGCGGTGTGCTCGGCGAGGATACCGGTGTGCTGATGAAGCTTCCGCTGAACGTCCTCGAAGCCTCGCGCGACCATCGCGGCCAGTTGATCGAGCGTCACGCGCCGGGCCATGGTGGCGCCATGATAGGCGCGGCGGCGATTCTCGTCAAGGAGCGAACGTTTGCGCGAGAAATTTCGTGAGTCTGTCGCTCAGGGCTGCTCCCCGAACCGCTTGATGTCCTCCGGCGCGTCCTTGAGCTTGACCGGGCCGGATCCCTGGACCGCCTGCCGGATCTGCTCCACGACGTCGGGATTGGCGAGCGTGGTGACGTCGCCGGTGTCCATCGAGTTCGAGATCGCGGCCAGCACCCGCCGCATGATCTTGCCGGAGCGCGTCTTGGGCATGTCGGGCACGACCCGGACCTGCTTCGGCCGCGCGATCTTGCCGATCGTGGTCTCGATCGCGTGCACCACGCTCTCCTGGACCTTCGTGGTCGCGGCGACGCCGGGCTTGAGCGACACGTAGACTTCCGGCACGCGGCCCTTCAGCTCGTCGACGACCGGAACAACCGCGGCCTCGGCGACTTCCGCGACGGTGAGGGCCGCGGACTCCAGTTCCTTCGTCCCGAGCCGGTGTCCCGCCACGTTGATCACGTCGTCGACGCGCCCGAGAATGCGGAAGTAGCCGTCCGCCGCCAGGAGCGCGCCGTCGCCGGCGAAGTACGGCCAGTCGCGCCACTCCGTACTCTTCGGGTTCTTGCAGTACTTCGCGTAATAGGTCCGGACGAACCGGTCGGGGTCGCCCCAGATCGTCTGCATGATGCCGGGCCAGGGGTTGCGGATGCAGATGTTGCCGGCGCGGTTGCTGCCGGGCGGGATCTCGCGGCCCTGTTCGTCGTAGATCACCGGGTGGATGCCCGGGGCACCCGGCCCCGCGCTGCCGGGCTTCATCGCGTCGATCGCCGGTTTTGTGGTGCAGAGGAAGCCGCCGTTCTCGGTCTGCCACCATGTGTCGCAGATGACCGCCTCGCGCTTGCCGACCGTGTCGTAGTACCAGCGCCACGCCTCGGGCTCGATCGGCTCCCCGACCGTGGTCATGTGCTTGAAGTGGTAGCCGTACTTTTTCGGCTCGTCCGGGCCCAACTTCCGCAGCATCCGGATCGTGGTGGGCGAGGTGTGGAAGATGTTGACGTCGAGGCGTTCGGCGATCCGCCAGGGCCGCCCGGCGTCGGGATACGTCGGGACGCCTTCGTAGAGGACGCTCGTCGCCGCGAGCGCCAGCGGTCCGTACACGATGTACGAGTGTCCGGTGATCCAGCCGATGTCCGCGAAGCACCAGTAGACGTCGGTCGGATGGATGTCCTGGATGTACTTCGACGTGCCGGCCACGTACGCCAAGTAGCCGCCGGTGCGGTGCTGGGCGCCCTTCGGACGGCCGGTCGTGCCGCTCGTATACATAATGAAGAGCGGCGCCTCCGCGTCCATCGAGACCGGCTCGACGGTACGGCCGCGGTAGGATTCCAAGACTTCGTTCATCACATGATCGCGGCCCTGCACGAGCGGAGCGTTGGTCGCGGACCGGTCGTGAAACCGGCGCCACACCATGACCTTGTCGACCTTCTGGCCTTCCTTGGCGGCGGTGGCGACCGCGATCTCGGCGTTCGCCTTGTGGTCGAGCAGCTTCCCGTTGCGGTAGTACCCGTCCATCGTGATCAGCACGCGGCTGCCGGAGTCCGCGATCCGGATGCCGCACGCTTCGCCGCTGAATCCGCCGAAGACGACGGAGTGGACGACGCCGAGGCGGGCGCAGGCCAGCATCGTGATCGGCAGCTCCGGCGTCATCGGCAGGTGGATCGTGACGCGGTCGCCGGCCTTGAGCCCGCAGAAGTCCCGGAGCAGGGCGGCGACTTCGTTCACGCGCACGTAGAGCTCGCGGTACGTGATGGCGATGTGGGCGTCTTGCTCCGGCTCGGGCACGAAGATGAGCGCGGCCTTGTTCTTGTACTGCCCAAGGTGGCGGTCGACGCAATTGTACGACGCGTTGAGGCGGCCGCCGACGAACCACTTCCAAAACGGCGGGTTGCCGCCGTCGAAGGTCGTGCGCCAGTACTGGTCCCAGCTCAGCAGGTCGCCGTACTCGCGAAAGCACTCCGGGAAGTGGTCGAGCGCGAAGCGCTCCGTCACCGCGGGGTCGGTCAGGTTGGCCTGCCCGATGAACTTGGGCGAGGGCTGGTAGTATTCTTCTTCCTTCCAGTGCACCGCGATCTCCGCCTCGGTGACGGCGGTGGCGGAGCGCGAGTCGGGTGCGTCGGCCATGCCTGCTGTGCCTCCTTCAGGAGAGGAAATTGACCGGCCGAGTCTGCGGGGACTCCAGACCGGGATGCGGCCTCGTTTCTATTCTACCGGGAGGCAACCCTGCCGTGCTGCACGGCAGGGAAGGATGTCTCAGGGCAGCGCCTGTTTTACATCGGTATGCACGAAGTCTCTGCCTTTGAACAGCAAAGGTTCGTCTGTGTTCTTCGCGAGCGCGTAGGAGAAGCAATCACCGAAATTCAGCTGTGCCGGGTGCCCGCTCCCTCGGCCAAAGTCACGGTAGGCGTCGCGGGCCATGCGCGCCTGTGCCTCGGTCACAGGATCGATGCTGATCCGAGCCTCCCGCAGCAGGTCATCGAAGCCGCGGCTGGCAACGGGATCGCGGCTGCCATCGATGACCGTCGCAGCTTCGACGAAACTGACGGCCGACAGCCGCCGGCCGTCCGCCCGCTGGATCGCCTCGGCGCAGGCGGCCGCCTCCGGTTCGTCGCGAAGGATGGCCAGCAGCGCCGAGGTGTCGATGATCATCGGGGCAATCCACACTCGTCGTACAGGAGATCCGCATGGTCACTGGATCGGAAGGGTTCCTTGAGATGCGCGGCGGTCTTCTTCCCTATCACCAGCAGCCTGCCGGCGAGCTCGCCACTCTTCGCGCGCTGCAGGCGCTCCAGCCGCTCACGAAGCGCCTCGGTCACGGCTGCCGTCATGCTCTCACCGGTCAGGCCGGCCAGTTTCTTCGCCAGCCGATGGGCTTCGTCATTCTTGACGTTGAATCCCATGCTCATCTACCCTTCTACCTTCGTTTGGCCCTATTCTACCCAAACGGCGTGAGATCGGTCAACCGGACTCTGCGAACACCGGAGGCTGTCCTAAGTTCAGATCGCGAACAGCCGTTGTTCGGCCAGGGTGAGACGCTCGCAGCCGGCCGCGGTGACGGCGTACTGATCTTCGATACCGGCTACGCCGAGACCGGGAAACAGCATCTTCGGCTCGACCGCGAACACACAGCCCGGCTCGAGCGGGTCGGTGAAGCCGTCCGCGAGCACGGGCCATTCGTCGAGCTCGAGGCCGACGCCGTGGCCGACGTAGCGGGCCCGGTAGGCGCCGGCGCCCATGAAGGCATCGGCATAACCGAGGGCCTCGGCCCGCTCGAGTGAGAGGCGATACAGGGCTTCCGGTGCGACCCCCGGCCGGATCGCGGCCTCGACGGTCTTGAGAACGTCCATCGCGGCGTCGTGGGCGCGCGCCAGCGTGTCCGGGAGCCGCCCGATCACGAGCGTGCGGGTCTGATCGATGATGTATCCGCCGAGGACCGCCGGCGCGTCCACGATCACCGCGTCGCCCCGGGCGATCCGCCGCCACCCGGCGCCGTACGGGACGGACGGGCCCGGACCTTCGCCGCCGAGCGGCAGATCGGGAAAGCCCGGCACCGCGGCGGCCGGCCCCGCGGCGATCATCCCGTAATACGTCTCCTGATTCCAGCCGTGCAGCCGGATCACGCCCTCGTGGCCCCGCCGCCGTGCCGCGGCCTCGATGAGCGCCGAGAGCTCGAGCTCGGTTATGCCTTCGCGGAGGGCCTCGGTTGCCGCGCCGAGGATCGCGTCGGAAAGCCGTGCGGTCGCCCGCAGTTTTTCCAGCTCGTACGGCGACTTGATCGAACGGATGCGCCGCACGGCGGCGGATACGTCGATGATCTCGATCGCGCCGAGCGCGGCGGCGAAGCGGTCCCGCACGGCGACGGGCAGCACGTCTAGCTCCATGCCAACCCGGGCGGCCGGACGGCCGAGCGCCTCGGCGACGCGGCCGGCGAGCCCGCGCAGACTCGGCAGCGGCACGATCGCGTCGAGCGCGCTTTCCGCGCGGGCGCGCTCGATGATCCGCCGCACCGCGTACACCGGCTCGCCCTGGACCGGTACGATCAACGCGCCGCTCTGGATGCTGCCGCCGAAATAGAAAAGATTGACGTTCTGCGTGATCACGGCCGCGTCGAGTCCCGAGGCGCGGAGGTGGCGCTGCAGCGCCGCGGAGCGACGGCGCAGTTCATCCCGGGGGGTCGACGGGGCGGACGAGAATTGCGCGCGGATCACAATCAGCCGACGGTCTGCCGGTGCGCGAGGAGCAGTCGAAACGCGACCAGGCCGGAGTAGGGCGTCCACGGCGCGGCGAATTCGCGAACCTCGGATTCGGAGAGCAGCTCGCCGCGTCCGGCGAGCCAGCTCACCGCCTTGCGGACCGCGAGATCGCCCGCCGGCACGATATCGAAGCGCCGCAGGGCGCGCAGCAGCACCCACTCCGCCGTCCAGCGTCCGATGCCCGGCAGCGCGGTCAGCGTTTCAATGGCGGCGTCCGGCGGCAGCGCCTCGAGCGCGGCTTCGGAGACGGCGCCGCGCTCGAACGCGCGCGCGATCGCCCGGACCGCGACGGCTTTCGCGGTGCTGAGCCCCGGGCGGCGAAGCGAGGCGAGGCGCTCCACGGCCACGTCGCCGGTCGCCGGAAACATCCAGTACGTGCCGCCCGGGAAGGCGAACGGACGGCCGAATCGTCTCGTGAACGCCGCGCGGTGCGCGTTGGCCGCCGTCGCGCTGATCTGCTGGCCGAGAATCGTGTGCACCAGCGCTTCGAAGAGGGTGGGGTAGCCGGGCAGCGCGGCGGTGCTTCGCAGACGGCCGACCGCGCGGCGGACCGCCGCGCGCCGGCGGCGGGAGGGGGCGCCGCCGGCCGACATCGCGGCCGGCAACCATGAAACCAAGGCGGGATCGTCGAGCCCGAAGAGCCGCGCGACGGTGCGCTCGAGCTGCGGCCGAGCCGCCCGACCGGCGAGCAGCCGGACGGCGAGTTCTCGTCCGCCGTGGACTTCATGGCTGCCGGCGGCTCCGGTTTCATTGTGGCCGGGAGCGGAGCGGACGGCAGGTCCGCCGGCAGGAACGACTTCCAGGAGACAAGGGGCGCCGTCCACGGCGAGCCGGCGGCGCCAGCGCCGCCCGTCGTACCACACGAGCGGGTCGGCCGGCCCCCGTCGCATCACGATCGCGGTCTCATGGAAGTCGAACCCCGCGGGACAGGAGAGCACGTACGCGCGCACTTCAATAGAATAGCACGCAGGTTACCGGTCCCACTCGGGTGTGCTGCCGAGGGCGCATCCGTCATCGGCGCATCTTTTCGGCGGTCGGGGGCCTATTCGAACCCCGCGGGGCGCGCGGTCGCGAGCGCCGCCGGGGAGCCGGAGAAAATCAGGCGGCCGTTCGCGAGAACGTTGACGCGGTCGGCGATCGCGGCGTCCTCCGGTTCGTGCATCGCGCAGACGACGATGCGGCCGGCATCGCACGCCGCCCGCAGGGCGGCGGCGATGCCGGCCCGGCTCTTCCCATCGAGGCCCGCGAAGGGCTCGTCCACCAGGAGTACGCGCGGTGCCGCGAGCCATGCCCGTCCGAGCGCCGCGGCCGCGCGGCCACCCGCGTCGAGAACAGCGGCCCGGCGGCCGGCGGCCGCGGCGAGCGCGGGAAACCGCTCCAGCCACGCCGAGTACTCGCGGCGCACCGCCCGCCGGTCGCGCCGGCGCCACGCTCCCACCAGCAGATTCTCGCGCACCGACAACCGCTCCACGACACGTTCGCCGTCGGCGGCGTACGCGATGCCGCGCGCCGCACGCGCGTGCGGTCCGAGCCCGGCAAGGTCCGCGCCGTCGAGCCGCAGGAAGCCGTGCTCCGCTTGCGCTAGGCCGGCGACGGTTCGCAGCAGCGCGGACTTGCCCGCGCCGTGGCCGCCGAGCACCGCCAAGAGATCGCCCGGGTGCGCGAAGATCGTGAGATCCGCGAGGGCGACCGCGCCGTCCGGCCCGTGCAGATGGAGATTGTGGGCCTCAAGCATGGGGGAGATCGCCCGGCCGGCCGGCCCCGACGATGCGGCCGTCGCGCATCAGCACGACCCGCGAACACACGACGCGCAGCGACGCCGCGTCGTGCGCCGTCACGATGAGCGGAATTCCGATCTCGCGCAGACGCCGCAGGGTGGAGACAACGAGGCCGGCCGCCTCCGGCGCGAGCCCCGCGAGCGGTTCGTCGAGGAGCGCAAGCCGCGGCGCCGCCGCGGCGACGCGGGCGAGCGTGAGAAGCCGCTGCTCGGCCGGCTCCAGCGCGGCGCCGGTGCCGTACCGCTTGGGCTCGAGCCCCGTGATGGCGAGGCCGATGCCGACGGCGTCGCGCGTCCGGCGCGCGCTGAGTCCGCGGCCGATCGCCGCCGCCACGACGGCGTCGTAGACCACGGTGCCGTCGAGAAACGGCGGCGTCTGAAAACTACGGGCCACGCCGGCGCGCGCGATCCGGCGGGGGGCCCAGCCGGTGATGTCCTCGCCGCTGAGCGCGATGCGGCCCCGCTCCGGGTGGAGAAAGCCCGAGACGACGTCCAGCAGCGCCGTTTTTCCGCTGCCCCGAGGGCCGAGCACGCCGAGCGCCTCGCCGGGGGCGACGTCGATCGTGAACTCGCGGCCGGGCCAGGCTCCTGCGGCGCGGATCCGTACGCCGTCGAGCCGCAGCAGCGGGGCGGCGCCGTCGTGCAAGCTCCTCACGAGCGCTCCCTCGGCGCGACGGGGCGCGGGCGGCCGGGCCGCGGATTCCAGCTGAAGGCGGGTCCGAGCAGATGTTGAGGATCGCGCAGGCCGGCCGCGATGAGCACCGCCGCGAACACGAGCAGTTGGAGCGCGGCCGGGACCTCGAAAAACTGCGCCACCGCGGCGCCGACGTACGCCGCCGCGGCGGGCCCGGCCACGGTCCCTGCGCCGCCGATCAGCGCCGCGGCCGGCACGAACAGCGAGGCCTGCCACGAGAGCATCAGCGGGGACACGTGTCCCGACAACTGGGCCGCGAGCGCGCCGGCGACGCCGGCGATCGTCCCTGCCGCGACGAACGCAAAGAGCCGCAGGCGCGGCGCGTCGAAGCCGAGCGCGTCCGCCTCCCGCTCGCCGCCGGCCGCCGCCCGCAGCGCGACCCCGGTACGCGAGCGCATGAGGGCGGCGACGATGAGGACCCCCGCGGCGAATGCGGCCGCGGCGAGCCAGGCCGCCGTCCGGTCGTCGTTGGGGAAGATCATGATCGGAATCGCGGTGTCGGTGTCGCCGCCGCCGCGCAGCACCGGCACCGTCCACATCGTGGCGAGGCTGCGCGCCGCCTCGACCGTCGCGAGCGTGACCGCGGCGACGTATGCGGGCGCAAGGCGGCGCGTCAACCGGCCCTGCAGGCCGCCGAAACACCCGCCCGCGAGCGCGGCCGTGACGGTGAGGATGACCGGCGCCACCCCCCCGAGGTCGCCCGCGTGCAGGCCCGCACGCCGGGCGACGAAGGCGGCCGCGTAGGCGCCGGCGCCGTAGGGCAGCGCGTGTCCGAAGCTCGGCTGTCCGGTGACGGCCAGCGGCACCCAACTGACGGCAAAGAGGCCCTGCACGGCGGCGGCCGCGAGCGTCGCCGACACGAACCGGTCGTGCGCGAGCGCCGCGACGAGGCACGGTACCGCGACCCAGCTGGCGACCGCCCACCAGAGCGACGGCGGCCGCTTGGGCGCGCAGGCGACGACCCCGTCTGCGCGGGGCGGGGCGGCGGAGCGCGCGCCGGCCGCCGTACTCATGTGTCCGCCCGCCG
>DASYXS010000163.1:0-11613 GCA_035934535.1 bacterium | reverse complement strand
CGCACGTCCCCCGCCTCTCCCTCCCGGACGGCGGCCCGACGCCGCCCGGGCTCGTCGGTTACTTGTCGCGCTCCGTGCGCGCGCGGCGCTCCCGAAGCGCGGCCTGCGCGGCCGCGAGCCGCGCCGTCGGCACGCGGTACGGCGAGCAGCTGACGTAGGTGAGACCGACCTTGTGGCAGAACTCGATGCTCGCCGGATCGCCGCCGTGCTCGCCGCAGATCCCCAGCTCGATGTCGGGCCGGGTCCTGCGCCCCTCCCGCACCGCCATGTCGATCAGCACGCCCACCCCCTCGGCGTCGAGCACCTGGAATGGGTTCTCCGGCAGAATCTTGCGGTTGACGTACTGCAGCAGGAACTTGCCCTCGGCGTCGTCCCGGCTGAACCCGAAGATCAATTGGGTGAGGTCGTTGCTCCCGAACGAGAAGAATTCGGCGAGCTTGGCAATATCGGCGGCCACGACGCAGGCGCGCGGGATCTCGATCATCGTCCCGAATTTGTAGGCGACGCGGATCCCCTGCTCCGTCATCACGCGCTCGGCGAGCGGGCGGACCCGTTCCTCCACGATCCGCAGCTCGTTCACGTGGCCCACGAGCGGGATCATGATCTCGGGATGCGTCTTGACGCCCTGCTTCGCGAGGGTGCACGCGGCCTCCAGAATCGCCCGCACCTGCATGTCGATGATGCCCGGGAACAGGATGCCGAGCCTGATGCCGCGCAGGCCCAGCATCGGGTTCTGCTCCCGCATCCCCTGGACCGCGCGGAGGAGGTGTTCCTTCTCGGCCAGCGCCGCCGGATCGTCGCCGCGATCCCGCAGCTGCGTGACCTGTACGAGCAGCTCGTCATAGTGCGGCAGAAACTCGTGCAGCGGCGGATCGATCAGGCGGATGACGACGGTGTGGCCGGCCATCGCGCGCAGGATGCCGATGAAGTCCTGCCGCTGCACCGGCAGCAGCTCGTCGAGCGCGCGCTGCCGCTCCGCATCGGTCTCCGCCAGGATCATCCGGCGGA
This sequence comes from bacterium, assembly GCA_035934535.1. Taxonomy (GTDB): domain Bacteria; phylum Sysuimicrobiota; class Sysuimicrobiia; order Sysuimicrobiales; family Segetimicrobiaceae; genus DASSJF01. Next base: position 10,605 of record DASYXS010000163.1, on the reverse strand, counting down.
CGATCGGGAGCCGCTCCTCCTCAAAAAACATGTGCTCCGTCCGGCACAGGCCGACACCCTCGGCGCCGAACTCCCGGGCGCGCTCCGCGTCCCGAGGGTAATCAGCGTTGGCCCACACGCCGAGTCGCCGCGTCTTGTCCGCCCAGCCGAGCAGCGTCTGGAGGTCCTGGTCCTTCGTGACGTCCGGATCGATCGTCTTAACAGCGCGGCCGAACACTTCCCCGGTCGTCCCGTCAATGGAGATGGGGTCGCCTTGGCGAATCACCTGGCCGTTCACGCTGAACTGGCGCGCGTTGACATCGACGCGAATGGCCTCCGCGCCGGCAACGCAGGGCTTGCCGAGGCCGCGCGCCACGACCGCCGCATGGCTCGTCGCGCCGCCGCGGGCCGTGAGAATGCCGCGGGCCACGAGCATGCCGTGAACATCGTCGGGGCTGGTCTCGGGCCGGACCAGGATCACGGCCTCGCCCTTGCTGCCCCGTTCGGCGGCCGTATCGGGGTCGAAGACGGCAATGCCGGTCGCGGCGCCGGGCGACGCGTTGAGGCCGCGCGTGAGCAGCTTACCCTCGCGCTCGGCCGCGTCCTTGTCCTCCTGAACAAAGCGAGGCAACAGCAACTGATAGAGCTGGTCGGCATCGACACGCAGGAGCGCCTCGTCCTTCGTGATCAGCCGCTCGCGGACCATGTCGACGGCAGTCTTCACCGCCGCCTGAGCGGTGCGCTTCCCGCTGCGGGTCTGGAGCATCCACAGCTTCCCGCGCTCGACCGTGAACTCGAGGTCTTGAACATCCTTGTAGTGCCGCTCCAGCATCTGCGCCAGCTTGAGAAACTGCTTGTAGGCGGCCGGCATCTCGGACTGCAACTGGCTGATCGGATGCGGGGTACGGGTGCCGGCGACGACGTCCTCGCCCTGCGCGTTCGGCAGATACTCGCCGTAGAGTCCCTTCTCGCCGGTCGCGGGGCTGCGCGTAAACGCGACGCCGGTCGCGCTGTCGTCGCCCATGTTGCCGAAAACCATCGTCTGAACGTTGACCGCGGTGCCGAGGTCGTGCGGGATTTTGTTGAAGTTGCGGTAGTCGATGGCCCGTTTGCCGTCCCACGAGTCGAAGACCGCGCGGATGGCTCTCTCGAGTTGCTGCCAGGGGTCCGTGGGAAACGTCTCGCCGGTCTGCTGCTTAATCAAGTCTTTGAACCGGCCGGCAAGCTCCCGCAAGTCCGCCGCGGACAGGTCGGTGTCGAGCTTCGCCCCCACCCGGCGCTTCTGCTCCTCGATGAGGTGCTCGAACTTCTCCCCGGGCACGTCGAGCACGATCTTCCCGAACATCTGCACGAAGCGCCGGTACGCGTCCTCGGCAAAGCGCTCGTTCCCCGTGAGCGCCGCGAGCCCGCGCACGGTCTCCGGGTTCAGCCCGAGGTTCAGGACCGTATCCATCATCCCCGGCATCGAGAACTTGGCGCCGGACCGCACCGAGACGAGCAGCGGGTTCTTGGGATCCCCGAACCGCTTGCCCATCTTGCGCTCCACGGTCGCAAGCGCCCGCCGCACCTCATTCATGAGTCCCGGCGGGAGCGTCTTGCCGCGCGCGAGGTAGGCGTTGCAGACCGCGGTCGTAATCGTGAAGCCCGGCGGCACCGGGAGGCCGACCCGGCTCATCTCCGCGAGGCCGGCGCCCTTGCCGCCCAGCAGTTCCCGCATCGACGCGTTGCCCTCTTCGAAGAGCCAGATCGGTTTCGCGGCCGCGCGGCCGGCGCTTCGGGCGGAACCCGTGCCCGCCCGCGCGCCCGGCTTCCGCGATCCACGCCGTGGTTTCGCGCCAAGACGAATAACCATGTTCGAGATCACCTCACGTGGAAGTGTACGCGTCCGGCGACGCCGGCGCAGGCCTACGGCGTGAGCCAAAGCGTCCCGCCGGCTAGTCCCCGTCAGGGGGCGACCGGTCATGCTTGGGAGTCGCGTACCGGCTTTCCTTCCGGGACAACAATATGCGTCAGGTCGGCGACTTGGCAGACCAGCCCTGTTATGTTCTTGAGCAGCGCCAGGCGATTATTCTTGACGGTCTCATCATCCGCCATAACCAGCACGTCCTTGAAGAATTCGTCGACCGGACCCGCGAGCGAACTCAAAATGCGCAAGGCCTCACCATACCGGCCATTCGTCACGGCGGAATGCACGAGTGGCGTGGTGGACGTGAATTTGTTGAACAGACTTCGTTCTGCCGGATGGACGAGTCCGTTCGCGTGAAACTCGCCTTCGAAATCCCGCGGGACAATGCGGGCTGCGCGGTCGAACGCGGTATGGAGTCGCGCAAACTCCGACTGCCGGCGAAAAGCCCACAGCGCCCGAGCCCGCGCCGCCGCGTCGACCGGATCATGTCGCCAACCGTTCACACAATCGACGGTATCGTAGCTGATTCCCTCTTCGAGAAGGATGGTTCGAAGCCGTTGCCACAGCATATCTTCCACGCGATCACGAACACGTTGTCGTTGTTGATCGTCATCGACCGCGTACGCATCCAAAGCGGCGTTCACGAAACCGCCTGCCGTTAGCCGAATCTCGCGATCGAGCATGACGGCGACGATTCCCTGACCGGCGCGACGCAATCCGTAGGGGTCCTGCGAACCGCTTGGTTCCAGTCCCACACTGATCGCGCCCACAAGCGTATCGATCTTGTCGATCAGGGCAAGGTAGGCGCCGAGATCAGACTTCGGCAGAACGTTGCCCCTGGGCAGATATTGCTCACTGATCGCCTGCGCGATCGGAACCGACTCGGGATCACCGCCCAGTCGACTGTAGATTCCGCCCATGACGCCCTGCAACTCGGGAAACTCGCGGACCATCGCGGTGACCAAGTCTGCCTTGCTCAAGTGCGCGGCCCGGCGAAGTTGCCCGGCCTTCACGTCGTCCAAACTGAGCGCGGTGTGGAGCCAGCCGGCCAACGTCTCAAGCCGCCGCCGCTTGTCTCCCATGGTGCCGAGTGGCTCAAGAAAGACAACGTCTTCAAGTTTTTGAAGGAAGGCTTCCAGCGACCTCTTGCGGTCTTCGTCGAAGAAGAAACGCGCATCGCTGAGGCGGGCGCGCAGAACCCATTCGTTGCCTTCGCGCACCCCATCGAGGCCGCGGGTGCCGCCGTTGCGGAGGGCGACGAAGGCCGGGAGCAGTGTGCCGCGGTCATCCTCGACGGCAAAGTACTTTTGGTGGTGCTGCATCACCGTGACGAGGATCTCGGGCGGCAGCGCGAGAAACGCCGTGTCGAATCGGCCGGCCAGTGCCGTGGGCCACTCGACGAGCTGCACCGTCTCCTCCAGCAGGTCGGCGTCGAGGATCGGGCGGCCGCCCGCGGTCCGGGCCGCGCGCCGCACGCCCGCCGCGATGCGGCGCCGCCGCTCGTCGGGATCCACCATTACCCGGGCCGCGCGGAGCGCCCGCTCGTACTCCTCCGCGGACGGGACGGCCGGACGTCCCGGGTGCAGTGTGCGGTGGCCGGCCGTCTCGCGTCCGGCGGCCACGCCGGCGAACTCGCAGGAAATGACTTCGCCGCCCAGCAGCGCCACGATCCATCGCACCGGCCGCGAGAACCTGATCGTACCCGCGCCCCACCGCATCGCGCGCGGAAAGGACAGCCGGCCGGCCAGCGCGGGCAGGAGCGCGCCGAGCGCCGCGGCCGATTCGCCGCCCGCTTCGCGGCGCACGGCGTAGACGTACTCCCCCTGCGGCGTCGTCCGCCGCTCAAGCGACGCGACGTCGACGCCCTGCGAGCGCGCAAACCCCTCCGCGGCCGGAGTCGGCACCCCGCCGGCCGCAAACGCGGCGCGCACCGCGGGCCCGCGCACGTCCCGCACAAGATCGCGCCGGTGAAGGGCGACATCCTCGACGATCAGCGCGAGGCGGCGCGGGGTCGAATACACCCGCACGCCGCCGGCGTCGATTCGCGCCTCGTCGAGCGCCGGGCCGGCAAGTTCGCGCAGCTGCCGGCTGCCGTCCCACGCCGCGGACGGCGGTAGCTCTTCGCAGCCGATCTCGAAGACGAGCCGAGCGCGGCCGCGCTTACGCTCCGGTGGCATGCGTCTCCCGGCGCAGCAGCGGCCAGTCCAAGGACTCGCGCTGCGCGAGGTACCGTTCCGCGCAGCCGCGCGCGATCACACGGCAGCGTCCGAGTAGACTGGCGCGGTCCGCGACTCCGACGGCGCCGCGGGCGTCGAGCAGGTTGAAGACGTGCGAGCACTTCAACAGCTGCTCGTACGCGGGCAGCACGAGGCCCTCCTCGAGCAGCCGCCGGCCCTCGCGATCGTAGGCGTCGAACAGCGCGCGCAGCGTCGCCACGTCCGCCGCCGCAAACGCGTGGGCGGAGTGCTCGACTTCCTCCTGCCGCCGGATCTCGCCGTAGGTGATGCCGGACCTCCATTCCAGGTCGAACACGCTGGCCTTGCGCTGGATGAACTGCGCGATCCGCTCCGTGCCGTAGGTCAGCTCGGCCGACACGAGCGGCAGGTCGAGTCCGCCGACCTGCTGGAAATACGTGAACTGGCTGATCTCCTGGCCGTCGAGAAACACCTGCCACCCGACCCCCCACGCGCCGCCGGTCGGCCATTCCCAGTTGTCCTCGAGAAACCGGAGATCGTGATCCCGCGGACGGACGCCGACGGTGCGCAGGCTTTCGATGTACAGGTCCTGCACGTCGTCCGGCGACGGCTTGAGAATCACCTGATACTGATAGTGCTGATAGAGGCGGTTGGGGTTTTGCCCGTACCGGGCGTCCGCCGGGCGCCGGCTCGGCTGGACGTACGCGGCGCGCCACGGTTCGGGGCCCAGCGCGCGGAGAAACGTCGCCGGGTGCATGGTGCCGGCCCCGACCTCGACGTCATACGGCTGCGCAATGACGCAACCCTGCGCCGCCCAGAATCGCTCCAGGCCAATTAAGAGATCCTGAAAGGTCACCTTACGAGGCTATCCGATGCCGAGCGGCTCTTCTTCGCGCACTCTCCGCAGCGACGGCAGCTGTGTCAGCACGCTCATGAGGGCGAACGCCGCCAACCCGGCCGCCGCCCACGTCAGCGGCATCTCGAGGACCTTGTCCTCGGTGTGGAATCGCACGACGCCCGGCCGGCCGTTGCGAACGACCCCCTGAGCTTCCTCCATTGCGGATCCAAAGTGGATCAGCGCGCGCTTCGCCCGTTCGAGATCGACTTCCATCGGACCACCTCCAGGAGCTATCTTATCACGGTGTTGCCCACTCGGCGCCGGGAGCGGCGGCCGGCGCGGACGGCGCCGTGACAGATGGCGATTAGGATCGCGTTCCCAAGGGCCGCGGCACCGCGAGCCGGAGCCGCGCGATCACCCCGGGCGCGCGCAGGCGCCCGTCGAGATGATACTCGAGGTGCGCCTGCACCAAGCCGGCCAGCTCCCGCCTCGGCCGCTCCTGAACCCGGAGCCGCCGCGCGCGTTCGGCGGTGCTTCGAAGCAGATACGCGCCGGTCGCGAGCACGCCGGGCGCCACGCGCGCCGCCGACGGGTGGTGTTCTGCCGCGCAGGCGGGGCACACGGCGCCCCCCGCAGCCGGACTGAACGCCCAGGCCGCGCCGCCGCGCACCGCGGGGCGATCCCCCTTGGTCGGGGAGACTCGCTCCGCCGCGCCGGCCGCGGCAAATCCGCCGGCGGGCAGCGGGCGGCCGCATGCGACGCACCGCTCCATCTCCGGACGGTAGCCCAGGCTGTCGGCGAGATGCAGCGAGAACCACAACGCGTAGATCTCGGCCTCGTCCTCCGTGGCCGTCTCGATCACGGCGAGCGCGTCGAGCACGGCCTCGAATACCTCGGGGTGACGGTCCCGTTCCGGCAGGAACCGGTCGACGAGCTCGGCGACGTACGCGGCGTAGGCGCTTCGCAGCAAATCGTGCTGCAGGCCCGCAAACGCCCGCACGACCTCGGCCTGCGCTACGACGTCGAGCGTCCGTCCCCGCGCCAGCAGAAACCGGCCCTGCGTATACGGCTGCACCCTGCCGGCGAGCCGGCTGGTCGTCCTGCGCACTCCCCGCGCCGACGCCCGCACCTTGCCGTGCTCGCGTGTAAGCAGCGTCAGCACCCGATCGGCCTCGCCGACGGGTTGATGGCGGAGGATGACCGCGTCGACCTTATAGACCGGCACGGCGTGCGCGCCGATGCCCGGCGCGCGACGGGGTCCGGGCGGCCGAAGGTGCGCGGGCCGCCGCCAGCGCGCGCGCACCGAACGCGCGCGGCAGCAACTCCGCGAGCCGCAGCACTCGAGCCGAACCCCCGGAGCCGGCGAGAACCACCGTGCGCACGCCGAACTCCGCCATGACTTGGCGGCACGCGCCGCACGGCGTGATGCCGGCCGGCCCGGCGACCGCGACGGCGCGAATCCGCCGGCGGCCCGACGCGACCGCGGTTTGCACCGCCACGCGCTCCGCGCATTGTGTGAGTCCGAACGATGCGTTTTCGACATTTGCGCCGGCGTAGATCGACCCGTCCGCGGCGAGGACCGCGGCGCCGACGGGAAAATGTGAATAGGGCGCGTAGGCACAGCGGCGGGCCGCGCGGGCGGCGCGGATCAGCGGACCGTAATCGGGCCCGCCCCGCGGCCGGGCGCGCGCGACATTCCGAAGGACCGGAGCACGAGAAGACATGCGCACTCTCCGTCGAATAGTGGACGGGTCAGGGATTCGCTGATGGGACGCCGCGTCCTGTGCCCAAGGGGGCCGGACCGCGCGACCGCGAACTGTGCGCCATGACCCCCGCCGAGCCCCGCACCACCCATCCCTTTCATATGTACGACGCCATGCGCGAGCAGCCCGACGCGTTTGCCGCGGTCGCGGCCCGCACGGCGCCGGCCGCCGGGACCCTCGCGGCCCGGCTCGCCCAATGCGACCGCCTGTACCTCGTCGGGATCGGCACCTCCTATCACGCCGCGCTGACCGGGGAACACCTGGTGCGGACCTACGGCGGCGGACTGCCGGTGTACGCCGCGCACGCGTTCGACTTCGCGCTCTACGGACCGCCGCTGGGCCCGCGCGATGCCGTGATCACGGTGACGCACCGCGGGACGAAACGGTACACCCGCGACGCTCTGGCCCGGGCGCGCGACGCCGGCTGCCCCACCGTCGTGATCACCGGCTTTAATGACATGGTTGCCGGCCGCGGGTCGGCCGGCGACGGCCCCGACGATCGGGCCGGCGCGGACCTCATCCTCCACACCGTGCCCCAGGAGCGCTCGTCGACGCACACGGTGAGCTACGCCGGCGCCGTGGCCGCGCTGTCCGTGCTGGCGGCGCAGGTGGGCGCGGCGCGCCTCGGACGGCCGGCGCTCGATTCCGCGACCCTCCACGACATCGTGCCTGCCGCGATCCGGGAGGCGCTCGCCCTCGAACCGGAGATCGCCGGCTACGCGCGCGGCCTCGCCTCGAGCCCCCGCATCTGGCTCGTCGGCGGCGGACCGGGCGCCATCGCCGCGATCGAAGGCGCGCTCAAGATCAAGGAAACCTCGTACGCCACGGCCGAGGGGATGAGCGCGGAGGCCATGCTCCACGGGCCGTTTCAGAGCAGCGAGCCCGAGGACCTGTTCCTGCTCATCGCGCAGTCCGGTCCCGGGCAGCGCCGCGTCGCCGACGTGGCCGCCGCGGCGCACGAGATCGGCGCCCGCCTGGTCGTCGTCGACGACGGCACCGCGACGATTCCGGCCGAGGGCCTCGCCGCCCGCTGGAGCGTGCCGCCCGCGCCGGAACCGTTCACGGCGCTCACGTGCGCGGTGCCGCTGCAGCTGTTCTCGTACCACCTCGCGCTCGCCCGCGGCACCAATCCGGACAGCTTCCGGCTCGACGACCCGAAATTCCTGAGGGCCTACCGCCGCGTGACGTTGTAGCGCCGGGGGTCAAGCGGTCCGCGCGCCGCAGCCGCCCTGTATATCGCCGCTATCCTGGACACCGTCGCCCGCTGTCTGATATCGTTCGGGCGGAATGACGGAGCGGTCCAACCCAGAGCCCCGTGGCGGGCGCGGCCCCGACGAGCGCGACCTCGCCGAGTCAATGGGCCGCCTCTTGGTCCTCACGACCCGTCTCACGCGCCTCCTGCCGCTCCAGGAGCTCGTTCCGCTGATCGGGGAGAGCGCCCGCACCTTGAGCGGCGCCGCGGGCGGGTCGGTGTGGCTGGCGCATCCGGGCGGACCGGTGCAGTGCGCATGGTCCGCCGGCGTGCCGCCCGAGTTCACCTCGGCCGCGCTGGGCGGCGGATCGGTCTTCCCGCCGCGGCGGCTGGTCACGGCCGCCGTCGGGACGCTCAGGATCGGACGGCTCGAGACCGAGGGCGTCCCACCGATCCTGTACGCTGATCCGGGCTCGATGCCGGCCGACGTGCGGGGCAGCGCGCTCGCCGCGGGGTTTCAGTCGCTCGGCGCGTGGGCGCTCGTGCACGGCGGGCGGGCGATCGGCATCGTGAACTGCTATTTCGACGTCCCGCGGCGCTGGTCGGAAGCCGAACAGGAGGTGTTTCATGCGTTCTGCGGCCACGCGGCGATCGCGCTGGAGAACGCGCGCCTGCACGAAGATCAGGTGCTGCTCGCGATGACCGACAGTCTCACCGGGCTGCCCAACCGCCGCGCGCTGCAGCAGACCCTCGACCGGGAGCTCGCGCGGGCGTCGCGCAAGCGCGAGGCGGTATCGATGCTGCTCGTCGACGTGGACCACTTCAAGCAGATCAACGACAGCTACGGCCACTCCACGGGCGACGCGGCGCTGCAGGCACTGGCCGGCGTGCTGCACGGCTGCTGCCGGTCGATGGATCTGGCGACGCGGTACGGCGGGGACGAGTTCGTTGTCATCCTGCCCGAGACGACGAAGGCCCACGCGCACCGCACGGCCCGGCGGATCCAAGATCAGGTGGCCCGCCTCCGGATCCGCGACGCCGCCGGGGTCCGCCTGCGGATCAGCGTCGGGATTGCCTGCACGACCGAGGCGGGAACGACGGAGGCGGGGCTGCTCCGGACCGCGGACGCGGCGCTCTACAAGGTCAAGCGGGCCGGCGGAGACGCGGTCGGCGACACCTGAGCGGGGGTCAGGTGCCCGCGGCGGGGAAGCGGCTCGAGACTTCGGCTTGCTCCCGCGCGGATTCCGGCGGCAGCCGCGTGATCCGGACCTTGGTGATGCGCTGCCCGAGGGCGCGCTCAACGCGCAGCTCCGCGCCGGCTACCGACACGGTCTCGCCCTGCACCGGGACGTGCCCGGCGAGCGCGTAGACCAGGCCCGCGATCGTATCGACCTCCTCGATCGGCAGGTGGAGTCCCAGGATGTCGTTGACCTCGTCGATGTGGGTCCGGCCGTTGACAACCGCGGTCAGGTCGTCGATCAGCTGGATCGGCTTCTCCTCGAGGTCGTACTCGTCCTGAATCTCGCCGACGATCTCTTCCAACAGGTCCTCCATCGTCACGAGCCCGGCCGTCCCGCCGTACTCGTCGACGACGATCGCCGTGGAGACCTTCCGTCCCTGCATCTCCCGGAAGAGCTCGGCCACCTTCTTGGTCTCCGGCACGAAGAACGGCGGGCGCTGCACTTCGCCGACCGGCTGGTCGAGACGCCCCTGCCGGAGCGCCGGCAACAGGTCGCGGACATACACGACGCCGACGACGTGGTCGATGCTGCCTTCGTACACCGGGAGCCGCGAGTGGCCGGACTCCAAGACGAGTCCGAGCGCCTCGTTGATCGTGGCCCTCGTCGGCACCGCTACGATGTCGACGCGCGGCCGCATGACCTCGCGGACGACGGTGTCCCCGAACTCGAAGATGGAGTGGATCATCTCGCGCTCTTCTTCCTCGATGACGCCCTCCTCTTCGCCGACCTGCACGAGGAAGCGCAGTTGATCCTCCGTCACGAGCGGCGCGCGCGGCGTGATCGCGCCCCCGAACGGACGCACGATCGCCGTCCCGGCGAGCGAGAGCAGCCGGACGAGCGGCGTCAAGACGATGCTCACGGCGCGCACCGTTCCGGCGACGTGAAGGGCGAATCGATCGGCGTAGCGCACGGCCAGCGTCTTCGGCGCGATCTCCGCGAGAATCAGGACGAGGATCGTCGCACCGACGAACGCCACGATCTCGCCCGCCCGCCGGCCGAGCAGGCTCAGCGCGATCGAGGTTGCGACGACGGAGGAGCCGACATTGGCGATGGTGTTGCCGGCGAGCAGCGTCGTGAGGAGGTTGCCGGGATCTTCCAGCAGCTGGTGGGCGAGGCGCGCGCGGCGGTCGCCGACGTCACGCAGCCGGCGCAGCGTCAGCCGGCTCGCCGCAAACAGCGCGGTTTCCGCGGCGCCAAAGAACGCGCCGCAGAGAATGAGCAGGCCGAGGAGGGCAAACCGAAGGCCCAAGACCCCTACCCTTCAGCCCCGGCGCCGGTATGCGCGGACCGGGACGGACACCTGCGGACATCCGGGCCCACCGATGAGAGTAGTGTCTCCAACACCGCGATTATACCATCCGCGGCGCGGTCCCGTGCCCTACGCGCGGGCGACGCGCCCGCGCGCGGCGGCCCAGAAGCCGGCGAGGCACGCGATTCCGAGCGCGGCGGCCGCGCGGCCGGCGGCGGGCCCTCCGGGCCACACGCGGGCCA
>DASYXS010000154.1:0-4608 GCA_035934535.1 bacterium | reverse complement strand
GTCGCGGCCGAGATCACCGTGCCGTCGGACAAGGTCGTCGCGGCGTGTCTCGCCCGCGGCCTGCTGGTCAACAACGTGCGCCCGACCTCCATCCGGTTCGTGCCGCCGCTGATCGCGGCGCGCGCGGACGTCGATCGGGCGATGGAGCTGTTCGGCGCGGCGCTCGCGGACGTAGCCGCCCAGGCCAAAGCCCCGGCGCCGGCCGGATAAGGAGAGCGGTCATGGCGCAGCCGAAGAACATCGCGCTCGCGTACAGCGGAGGGCTCGACACCTCCGTGATCATCCCATGGCTCAAGGAGCGGTATCCCGGCGCCCGCGTCGTCGCGGTGGTCGCGGACGTCGGCCAGGGCGACGATTTCGACCAGGTAAAGGACAAGGCGCGGCGGAGCGGCGCCGACGCGGTGCACGTCGTGGACGTGCGGAGGGTCTTCGTCACCGACTACATCTGGCCCGCGCTGCGGGCGGACGCGATCTACGAGGGGCGCTACCTCCTCGGCACCTCGCTCGCGCGGCCGCTGATCGCCCGTGTGCAGGTCGAGGTCGCCCTCGCCGAAGGCTGCGACGCGGTGGCCCACGGCTGCACCGGCAAGGGCAACGATCAGGTGCGCTTCGAGCTCGCCTACCAGGTGCTGGCGCCGCAGCTCACCGTGATCGCGCCGTGGCGGGAGTGGAGCTTCGGATCGCGCGAGGAAGAGATCGATTACGCGAAGGCCCACGGCGTGCCGATCCCGGTGACGCGCGAGAAGCCCTACAGCATGGACCAGAACCTCTGGCACCTCAGTTTCGAGAGCGGCATCCTGGAGGATCCGTGGGCGGAGCCGCCGGCAGACATGTTCCGCCTGACGGTCGATCCCGCGAAGGCGCCGGAAAATGCCGAGTACGTCGAGATCGGTTTCGAGGGCGGCGCGCCGGTCTCGCTCGACGGCCGCCGTGCCGATCCGGTGGAGCTGGTCGCCTCGCTCAACCGGCGCGCCGGCGCCCACGGCGTCGGCCGGGTCGACATCGTCGAGAACCGTCTCGTCGGCATGAAGAGCCGCGGCGTCTACGAGACGCCCGGGGGGACCGTGCTCGTCGACGCGCACCACCATCTCCAGACGATCACACTCGACCGGGACACGCAGCACTTCAAGGCGCTGGTCGCGCCGCGGTACGCCGAGCTCGTCTACTACGGCCTCTGGTACTCGCCGCTGCGCCGCGCCCTGGACGCGTTCGTGTCGTCGACGCAGGAGACGGTCACCGGCAGCGTCCGGGTCAAGCTCTACAAGGGCACGTCCACGGTCGTGGGCCGGCGGGCGGAGCGGTCGGTGTACAGCCACGAGCTCGCAACCTTCGGGCGGGGCGCGGGCTACGATCAAAAGGACGCGGAAGGGTTCATCCGTCTGTTCGGCCTCCCGGCCAAGGTCTTCGCCGCGACGAATCCGGAGACCACCAAGGACGCCTCCCCGATTCCGCTGGAGATCCCGGCCGGCTCCGGCCGGCACGGCGGCGACCGGCCGCGTCGCTGAAGCGCCCCCATGCCTGAGCGGCAGGAGGGCCCGAAGGGGCCCGGAGGTCCCGCGAAGACGGGGCAGGAGGGCCCGAAGGGGCCCGGAGGTCCCGCGAAGACGGGGCAGCGCGGCCGCGGCCAGGACGACGGGGCCACCGCCCGGATGTGGGGCGGGCGGTTCCGGGGTACGATCGATCCGACGGTGGCCGCGTTCACGACCTCGCTGCCGTTCGACCGGCGGCTGTACCGCGCCGACATCCTCGGCAGCATCGCCCACGCCACGATGTTGGGGCGGTGCGGGATCATCGAGCCCGCCGAGGCGAAGGAGCTCGTCCGCGGCCTGCGCGAGCTCATTCAAGAGATCGACGCCGGCGTCATCCGAATCCAGGGCGCCGAGGACATCCATTCGTTTGTCGAGGCGCAGCTGCGGACGCGTCTCGGCGACGTCGCGGGACGGCTCCACACCGCCCGGTCGCGCAACGATCAGGTGGCGACCGACCTGCGGGTGTACCTCAAGGGCGAGATCGTGACCCTCGTCGGCCGCACGGTGGCCCTGCAGCAGGTGCTGCTGATGCTCGCGGAAAGCCACCCGTCGGTGATCATTCCCGGCTACACGCACATGCAGCGGGCGCAGCCGGTGCTGCTGGCCCACCATCTGCTGGCGTACGTGTGGATGCTGCAGCGTGACGCGGACCGGTTCGGCGAGGTCTTCGCCCGGACCGATGTCCTCCCGCTCGGCGCGGCGGCGCTCGCCGGCACCTCGTACCCGATCGACCGCCGGATGGTCGCCTCGCTGCTCGGGTTCTCGCGTGTCGCGGAGAACAGCCTCGACGCGACCGCGGACCGCGACTTCGCGGTCGAGTTCATCGCGGCGGGATGTCTTTTGATGTCGCACCTGTCGCGGCTGGCCGCCGAGATCGTGCTGTGGGCGACGTCGGAGTTCGGATTTGTCGAGCTGCTCGACACGATCAGCAGCGGCAGCAGCATCATGCCCCAGAAGAAGAACCCCGACGCCGCGGAGCTCGTCCGGGGCAAGGCCGCCCGCGTGCTCGGCGATCTGACCGCGATCCTGGCGATGCTGCGCGGGCTGCCGCTCGCCTACAACAGTGACCTGCAGGAGGACAAGGATGCGGTCTTCGACACCGTCGACACCGTCCAGGCGAGTCTGCAGGTCATGGGGATCGTGCTGAACGGCATCCGCTTCGACACCGATCGCATCGCCGCGCATCTGCGCGGCGGCCTGATGGGGGCGACGGATCTCGCCGACTACCTCGCGCGGCGCGGCATGCCGTTTCGGGAGGCGCACGAGCTGGTCGGGCGCCTCGTCCTCTACGCGCACGAGCGCGGGCGGGAGCTCTGGGAGCTGTCGGGGGAGGAGTACCGGGAGTTCAGCCCGCTGTTCGAGGCGGGCGTGCGCGATCTCACGACGCCGGCCGGCGCGGTCGCGTCGAAGGGCTCCGAGGGCGGCACCGCGCCCGAGCAGGTCGGCGAGCAGATGCAGGCCGCCCGCGCCGCGGTGACGCGGACCTTGTCGTGGCTCGCGGCGCTCCCGGCCGTCCCGGCCGAGCGCGACACCTCGCCGTCCGCGGGGGGCCGGTCCGCGGCGTCCCCGGCCGGCGGAGACGGGCCTTCTGGCGGCGGGCGGCCGGCCTAGCCGATGTCGGTCGGACCGGCCCGGCGGAGAGAAGCGACGCGCACCGAACGCGAGCGGCGCATCCGCGAGATCCTCGGCCGCCACGCGATCGAGACGCAGGAAGACCTCGTCGACCGGCTCCGGCACGAGGGCCTCGCGGTTACCCAGGCCACCGTCTCGCGCGACATCAAGCGCCTCGGGCTCGTCAAGGTCCCGCTGTCCGACGGCCGGTCGCAGTATGTGGCGCCGGAGCGGCCCTCGCCCGCGGACGTGCTGCGGCGCCTCCAGCACGCCGCGACCGAGTACGTGCTCTCAGTGGACGCCGGCGAGGATCTGGTCGTGATCCACACGCTGACGGGACGGGCAAACGCCGTGGCCGCGGCGATCGATGAGATGCAGTGGCCCGACGTCGTCGGCACGATTGCCGGCGACGACACGATCCTGATCGTGGCGCGCCGGCGCGCGGCGCGCGCCAGGCTCCTCGCAATGCTGCGCCGCGTCATGGAGGGAGGCGCGCCGTAGACTCCGGATCAGAGGGGTCGAGTCCGGACGGGACGAAACGATCCGGCGACCCGGCGATGGACGTCATCGTCACGAATCTCCTGGGCACTTCGGTGGACGCGAAGTTCGTCCGCGACGTCGTCATCCAGGCGCTCCGCCTCCAGGGCTACCGCGAGCCGCCCGACGTGGGCGTGGCGCTGGTGGACGACGCCTACATCCGCGTCCTCAACCGGGAGTATCGAGGCGGCGACTACGCGACCGACGTGCTGGCGTTTCCGATGGACGTGGCCGGCGCCGGACGCGGCCGGCACGGCGATCGCGGCGGCGCGAACGGCCCCGTGCTCGGAGACATCGTCATCTCGATCCAACGGGCCCGCGATCAGGCGCGCCAGTTCAAGCAGCCGCTGCGGCGCGAGGTCGCGCTGCTCGCGATTCACGGGCTCCTGCATCTTCTGGGGTACGATGACGAAACGGACGCCGCGGCGTCTGTGATGTGGTCGCGGCAGAAGGAGCTCCTCGAGATGATCCTCGGCGCCCGGCCGCGGGAGGCCGCGAAGGCGGCCGGAGGTCCCGCGAAGACGGGGCGGGAGGCCGCGAAGCGGCCCGCGCGGGGAGGACGGTAGTGCCCCAGGCCGTGCGCTCGCCGGCGGCGGATCGCGCCTCCACGGCCGGATCGGGCCGCATCCACTCGTTTCCCGCCGCGGTCGCGTACGCGGCGCGCGGCGTGCGCTTCGCGGTCCGCCGGCAGCCCAACCTTCGCGCGCACATCGCGATCGCCGGTCTCATCCTTCTCGCGGGCGCCGCCGCGGGGTGCTCCGGTGTCGAACTCGCGCTGCTTGCCGCGGCGGTAGGCCTCGTGCTCTCGGCCGAACTGCTCAACACTTCGATCGAGCTGCTGACCGACCTCGTGTGTCCGGACGACGATCCCCGCGCGGCCGCGGTCAAGGACGTCTCCGCGGCGGCCGTGCTCGTCGCCTCCGGCGTCGCC
>DASYXS010000151.1:0-7321 GCA_035934535.1 bacterium | reverse complement strand
CCGCAGCAGGCGGCGGCGCCCCGCCCTGCGGCCGAACGCGAGGTCACCGCGGAGCACGGCGGGCGCGGCCATAGCGCGGGCCCTCCGCGAGACCGGGGCCGCGGAACCGGCGGCCGAGCCCGGCCGCCCCGCGCCCACCCGCGGGCGGACCGGGACGCGGGCCAGCGACGCCAGCACCAGCGCGTACGCGATGCACGCAAGCGCCATGGGGACCGCCGGATCGGTGACGATCGTCGTCAGCGGCACCCCGAGCAGGCCGCCCTCGATCAAGGGAAGGAAGCCGAAGGTCAGCACGACCCACGCGACGACCGCGGTGACGATCGCCCCGCGCAGCGGCGACCACCGGGCGCGGCCCGCGACCACGGCGTAGAGCACGCCCGCCAAGCCGAATCCGATGAGGATCGTCAGGATCGCCATTCCGAAGCCGAGCGGTTTGGCGAGATGCTGCAGCCGGTCGAGTATGAAACCGAACACCGGATACGGCAGGAGGCGGATCATCCGCTCGGCGAGCGCCTCCTGGAGCGTCGGCATGCCCGTCGCGTACCGGTAGGCGAAGAGGACGGCCACGGCGAGGACGCCGCCGGCCACCCCGGCCAGAAATCCGCGCGTCTTGGATACGATCATGGGTCGATCACCCCGCGATTTGCGGCCTGTGCGGCCGTTCGGCTTATTGTATCCTCCGCCGTGTAAAGATACGACAACGGTGGCGCAAAGGTTGACGGGACGCGGAGGTCCCGGACCCTAGCTGCGGGAGCCGCGGCCCTCCCAGTCGTCGCCGGTCGCGGCCAGTTCCTGCTGGCGCTGCGTCGTCACGTCCACCAGCCACTGGGGGTCTTCGTAGACGTAGTCTTTCCGCAGCGGATGGCCCTTCCAATCGGCGCTCATCATGATGCGGCGCAGATCGGGATGCCCGTCGAAGACGATCCCAAAGAGGTCGTAGGCCTCGCGTTCGTGCCAGTCGGCGCCGGGCCACAACTCCACGACCGACGGCACGGCCGGACGCTCCTTCGGGATGGGTATCTTGAGCGTCACGCCGTGCCGCCGGTTCACGGATGTCAGGTGATAGACCACCTCGAAGCGGTCGGGCCAGTCGATTGCGGAGACGAATGACAGGTACGACATGTCGAACTCCGGATTGTCGCGCAGCCAGCGGCAGACGTCGAGGAGCCGCTCGCGCGCCACGCGGAAACTCGCGCCGTGGTAGCGGTAGACTTTCGATTCCTCGCGCCGGAGCGGACGCGGCGCCGGCTTGCCCTCGGTCTTGGCCTGCTCGGCCGCGGCCTGCCACTCCCGCTCCTTGGCCTTCCACTCTTCCTCGGCCTTGGTTTCCTCCGCGCGCTGCTCCGCCTGGAGATCCTGGATCTCCGGGAAGCGCGCGAGGATCTGCGCGATGCGCTCCGGCGTCACCGGCGCGGCCCCACAGTGCCCGGCGATCCGGCCGCCGCGGCGCCGTTCCCGTGCGGGGCGGCGCGCCTGCCGGTGCCGTTTGCATGTCCGTCGCGGCCGGGTACGCCCCCGACAATGCCCGTGGCGATCGGCTCTTTCGGCGCGGCCCGGTGCAGCTCGTCGAGGTTGTACAAGAGCGTGCTGCGGTCGAACGTCGAGCTCTCGTAGTGCGGCACGAAGACGATCGCCTCGGTGGGGCACACTTCGACGCAGAAACCGCAGTACTGGCACTTGTCCATCTCGATGTCGAAGCGGCTC
Source organism: bacterium (assembly GCA_035934535.1). Classification (GTDB taxonomy): domain Bacteria; phylum Sysuimicrobiota; class Sysuimicrobiia; order Sysuimicrobiales; family Segetimicrobiaceae; genus DASSJF01. The sequence goes on along the minus strand of DASYXS010000151.1, from coordinate 5,617 downwards.
AGCACGCGCTCCTTGCCCTTGCCCTGCGCCTCGATATGGATGCAGCGCGACGGGCAGACGCGCTCGCACTGGAAGCAGATGATGCAGAGGTCCTTGCCGGTCTCCGGATCGATCGGCAGCGCCAGCAGGCCGTGGAAGCGGTTGGAAACCTCGAGGCGCTCGATCGGATACTTCACCGTCACCTTGCGGCGCAGCATGACCTGCCAGGTGAGCCCGAGCCCCGTGGCCAGCGCCTTCGCCGCGTCCGCAACCCGTCCGCCTACGCTCATCCGCCGCGCACGCTCCTTATCGATCTACGTCCGAGAGCACGATGTCGATGCTGCCGAGGATCGCGATTACGTCCGCGATCTTCCAGCCTCGCATCATCTCCGACAGCGCGTACAGATTGCTGAACGACGGCGCCCGGATCTTGACCCGGTACGGCATCTCGCCGCCGTCGCTGACCAGGTGAATGGCGAGGTCCCCGCGGGCCGATTCCGTACGGGCGTAGACTTCGCCGCGCGGCGCCTTCATCGTCATCGGCACGCGCGCACGCACCTCGCCGCCCGGCAGTTCCCTCAGAACCTGGCGGACGATGCGCGACGACTGCCGCATCTCTTCCAGGCGGACCTGGTACCGGGCGAAGCAGTCGCCTTCCGTGAACACCGGCACGTCGAACGTCATCCGGTCGTAGACTTCGTACGGCTCGACTTTGCGGACGTCCATGGCGATGCCGCTCGCGCGGCCGACGGGGCCGCTCGCGCCCATCGCGATCGCCTCGCGCCGGCCGATCACGCCGACGCCCTTGGTGCGCGCGACGAAGATCGGGTTGGCGGTCAGGAGCTTGTCGTACTCCACGACGCGGTCGTCGAAGTAATCCAGGAACGTCTTCACCTCGTCCGTCCAGCCGGCCGGCGGGTCCACGTAGACGCCGCCGATCCGGAAATACGCGTGGTGCAGCCGGCCGCCCGTGACCTTCTCGAACAGGTCGAGGATCATCTCCCGCTCGCGGAAGCACCACAGGAACACCGTGGTGGCGCCGAGGTCGATGCCCCAGGTGCCGAGCCAGACGAGGTGGCTGGAGAGGCGCTGCAGCTCGTCGAAGATCACCCGTAGATATCTCCCACGCTCCGGCACCTCGATGCCGGCGAGCCGCTCCACCGCGAGGCAGTACACCTGTTCGTTCTGCATCGCGATCAGGTAGTCCATGCCGCGGTCGGCCAGCGAGACGTTCTGGACGTAGAGCCGGTGCTCCATCATCTTCTCGACGGACGAGTGGAGGTAGCCGATGTCCGGCTTGGCGTCCACGATGTTCTCGCCGTCGAGGGTCACGACGAGGCGCAGCACCCCGTGGGTGCTCGGGTGCTGCGGCCCCATGTTGAGCATCAGCTCTTCCGTGCGCAGCGCCATGGCTATCTCGGGGCCGTACGCGCGGCGATCGCCGCGGCCGCCTGCCGGCGCAGGAACGGCTCCTTCTTGATCTGCTCCTGCAGCTTGAGGATGCCCTCGATCAGCGCCTCCGGCCGCGGCGGGCAGCCGGGGACGTAGACGTCGACCGGGACGACCTGATCGATGCCCTTGAGGATCGAGTAGTTGTCGTAGTAGAAGGGGCCGCCGCAGGTGGCGCACGAGCCCATCGAGATGACGTAGCGCGGCTCCGGCATCTGCTCCCAGAGGCGCCGCACGATCGGCGCCATCTTAAGCGTCGCCCGGCCCGCCACGATCATCAGGTCCGCCTGGCGCGGGGTGGCCCGCGGGATCACGCCCATCCGGTCGAGGTCGAACCGGCTGGCAAAGGCGGCCATCATCTCGATCGCGCAGCACGCCAGCCCGAAGGTCAGCGGCCACAGGGACGCGGCGCGGCCCCAGTTGAGCGCGCCCTCCACCGTGGTCAGGATGAGCCCGCCGCCCGGCAGGCTGTCGAGGATGCCGATCGCCTCGGCCGCCGGCGCGATCAGGCTGCGCTTGGGCTCCGGCGCCGGCCCTTCCGGCCGCGGGCCTACGAATCCGATCGACATGCGGGCCTCCTCATCTGCACGCGTCGAGAACGCGCGCCGTCCGATCCACCGCGTGCCGGATCAACTGCTCGAGTGGCTTCGCCCGTCTGCGTGTGTCGGCTCCTGCGCGTCCGCCGCGCCGATCTCCTCCAGCGCCATCTCGAGCGTGATCCACGAGAGCGTCGCGCATTTCACCCGGACGGGGAACTTCCGGACGCCGGACAGGGCGACCAGGTCGCCGAGGTCGTCCGCCGCGGGGTCGGCGCCGGCCGGGGTGTGCATCATCGCCTTGAACGCGGCGATGAGACGATTCGCCTCCGCCACCGGCTTGCCCTTGAGCTGCTCGGTCATCATCGACGCCGACGCCTGGCTGATCGAGCAGCCCTTGCCCTCGAACCGGACGTCCTCGATGATTCCGTCCCGGATGCGCAGCGACACGCGGATCTCGTCGCCGCACAGCGGGTTGGCCCCCTCGCGGACCGCGTCGGCGGGCTGCGCCATGCCGCGGTTGCGGGGGTGGCTGTAGTGGTCGAGAATTACGTCGCGATAAAGGTCATCCAGCGACACGGAACAGTTCCCTCGTCTTGAGGAGCGCGCGGCAGAGCACGTCGATCTCCTCGCGGATCGTGTAGACGTAGAAGCTCGCGCGGGCCGACGCGCCGATGCCGAGCTTGCGGTGCGCCGGCTTCGCGCAGTGGTGCCCCGCCCGCACGCAGATCCCCTCGCTGTCGAGCACCTGCGCGATGTCGTGCGGGTGGATCCCGTCCATCCAGAACGATACCACGCCGCCGCGCTCGTCGACGCCGGGCCCGAGGATATGCAGGCCGGGGATCTCGGAGAGCTGGGCCATCGCGTAGTGCGTGATCGAGCGCTCGTGCTCCTGCACGGCCTTCATGCCGAGCGCGTCCAGGTAGTCGACCGCGACGCCGAGCGCGATCGTGTCGCCGACGTTCATCGTCCCCGCCTCGAACTTCCACGGCACCGCGTTCCACTCGGCGCGGTCGAGCCACACGTCGGAGATCATCTCGCCGCCGCCCTCGAACGGATCCATCTCGTCGAGCAGCGCCCGGCGGCCCCACAAGCCGCCGGTCCCCATGGGCCCGAGCATCTTGTGCCCGGTGAACCCGTAGAAATCGGCGCCGAGCGCCCGCACGTCAACCGGGCGGTGGGGGGTGGACTGCGCGCCGTCCACGACGACCACGGCGCCGCGGGCGTGGGCGGCCTTGGCGATCGTCTCCACCGGTACGACCGTGCCGAAGACGTTGCTGACGTGGGCGAGCGCGACGATGCGGGTGCGGTCGGTCAGGAGGCGGTCGAGGTCGTCGAGCACGAGGCGGCCGTGGTCATCGAACGGGATGTGCCTGAGGCGCGCGCCGCGCTCGTTGACGAGCATCTGCCACGGGACGAGATCGCTGTGGTGTTCGAGTTCGGTCGTGAGGATCTCGTCGCCGGGACCGACGTGGCGGCGCCCCCAGCCGTGGGCCACCAGGTTCAGCGCCTCGGTGACGTTGCGGGTGAACACGACCTCCGCGGGTTCGGCGGCCCCGATGAACCGGGCGACCTTGGCGCGCGCCGCCTCGTACTCCGCGGTCGCGCGCTCCGCGATGGAATAGACGCCGCGATGGATGTTGGCGTTGTACTCGGCATAATACTTGACGATCGCGTCGATGACCTGACGGGGCTTCTGCGAGGTCGCGGCGCTGTCGAGGTAGACGAGCGGCTTCCCGTTGACCCGTTGACTCAAGATCGGAAAGTCGTCGCGAATCGTCGCCGGAATGCCCATCACCGTGCCTCCGAGGAGGACAACTCTACCGGCGGTGCGGCAATTCCGCGGACCGCCGCGGCTCGGTTGCCACGAGCACGTCGTCTCCCTCCACCTTCACCGCGTAGGTCGCCACCGACCGGACGGCCGGCAGCGACAGCACGCGGCCGCTCTTCACGTTGAACCGGGCGCCGTGCCGCGAACACACCACGACCTCGCCGGTGAGGCCGCCCTCGCTGAGCGAGGCTTCTTCGTGGGAGCAGGTGTCGTCGATCGCGTAGAGCTCGCCGTCGACGTTGGCGAGGGCGATCACGTGTCCGCCGGCCTCGACCCGCGTGATCGAACCGGCCGGCAGATCCGCGCGGCGCGCGACTTTGACGTATGTGCCGTCGCTCATGCGTATCCCGTCATCTTGCGCTCGATCGCGCCGGTCAGCCATTCGCGAACCGGGTCGATCGGGATCCGGTCGAAGATCTCGCCGAAGAACCCGTCCACCATCATGCGCACCGCGATCTCGCGCGGGAGGCCGCGGCTCATCAGGTAGAAGATCTGTTCGTCGTTGAGGCGGCTCGTGCTCGCGCCGTGCGTGCACCGCAGGTCGTTGGCGAGGATCTCCAGCTTCGGCATGCTGTCCGCCCGCGCGCCCTCGGACAGGATGAGGTTGCGGTTCAGTTGGAACGCGTTGGTCTTTTGCGCGCCCTGGTCCGCCCGGATTAGCCCGGCGAAGATCGACCGCGCTTTGTCCTTCAGCGCGCCCTTGTACAGGAGATCGCTCGTCGTGCTGGGCGCGGCATGCTCTTGCAGCGTATGGTAGTCGAAGTGCTGCGTGCCGTCGCCGAACAGCACGCCGAGCATCTCGGACGTCGCGCCCTCGCCGAGCAGGCGCGACTCCACGTTGGTCTTCACGAGACCGGCGCCGAACCCGATCATGAGCGTGTTGACGGTCGCATCGCGACCGACGAGCGCGCGGACGATGCCGACCTCCCAGAGGTTGCCGCCCCAGTCTTCCAGGTTGACGTAGCGGACCTGAGCGCCGGCGCCGGGGACGAGCTCGACCGCGTGGTCCGCGAACGTCCGCGCGGCGCCTTCGGTCGAGCCGAACACCTCGACGAGGGTCACCCGGGCGCGGTCGCCCGTCACGACAAGCGTGCGCGGCAGAAAGGCCGTGCCCTCCTGCGTGAGCCACGTACCGGTAACCAGCTGAAGGTCGACCTCGACGCCGGCCGGCACATACAGAAACGTGCCGCCCTGCCACAGCGCGGCATTGAGTGCCCGGTATTTGTTCTCCCCGGCGCGGACCACCGACCCGAGGTGCGGACGGACGAGATCGGGATGCGACCGCACCGCCTCCTCGAGCGACGTGAACACGACCCCGGACCTGGCGAGGGCCGGCGCGAGGCGCGACTGCACCGCGGCGCCGTCCACGACCAGCCGGAGGCCGGCGGCCGCGTCGGGATACCCAACGAGCGCCGGCAGACCGGCCGGCACCTTCGGCCTGCCCGACGCCTGCGCATCCCGCGGGCTAGTCCCCGAAAGGGAGGCCGGCACATCGACGGGCCGCAGCGACGCGAGATCGAGCGATTTCAGGTCGGTCCGCCGCCACTCGTCGGTCGCATCCGGCGGCAGCGGCAGCCGCACGAACTCGTCCCACGCCGTGAGGCGCTGCTCGCGCACCCAGTCGGGCTCGCCGGCGGCCGCGCTGCGCCGGACCACGAGCTCGCGGTCCAGCCGCGTCTGCGCACTTGTCATCATGGATGGATTCCTGCTCACCACATCCTCCGTGACGTTGCACGAGGGCACGGCAAGCGCAGCCCGCCCTGCCCTCTTGGAATCACACCACTGCGCCCGCCCTCGGGCGGACGCGGGCGGCCTTAGCCGA
>DASYXS010000130.1:0-25195 GCA_035934535.1 bacterium | reverse complement strand
CCGGCTCCTGCTCGCGCATCGCCGCGCGCTCGGCTGACCCCTCGATGGACGTGACCGCAGCTTCGACGCCGTCGACCCCCCGTGAGGAACTGCGGCGGCGGAGCGCCGCGCTCCAGCGGCACCTCGCCGGAGCCGGCATCGACGCCGCGCTGATCGCCCAGAACGCGGACCTCTTCTACTTCACCGGCAGCATCCAGAGCGGCATGCTCGTCGTCCCGGCGGAAGGCGAACCGGTCTACGCGGTCCGGCGGGTCATCGAGCGGGCGCGCGCGGACAGCGCCCTCGAGCGGATCGTGCCTTTCGCCAGTCTGCGGGGCCTCGCGACGCTCGTCGCGGAGGCCGCCGGGCGGCCGGTCCGGCGGGTCGGCATGGAGCTCGACGTGCTGCCCGTCGCGGTGCGCGACCGGTACGCGGCCGCGCTCGGCGCGGCCGACGTCTCCGACGTCTCGGCGGCCGTCCGCAGGATTCGCTCGGTCAAATCGCCCTACGAGCTGGAGCGCATCCGGGCGGCCGCGCGGCTCTCCGACGCCATCCTCCGCGCGGCGCTCGCGACGCTCCACGAAGGCATGACCGAGCTCGACCTGTCGGCCGGTATCGAGGCGGCGGCGCGAAGCGCCGGCCACGAGGGCGTCGTACGGCTCCGCGCCTGGAACCAGGAGACGTACTACGGCGTGATCGCCGCGGGGCCGGCCGCCGCGGCCCCGAGCTTTCCGGACCTCCCGCTCGGCGGCTTAGGCCCGGGGCCCGCCGCGCCCTACGGCGCCGGATGGCAGCGCATCGCGCGCGGCGCCCCGGTGATCATCGACGCGCCGGCCGTGCTCGGCGGCTACATCTCCGATCAGACGCGGACGCTTGTGATCGGACGGCTGCCGGACGCGCTGGGACGCGCTCACGACGCGACGATGCAAATTCTGCACGCCGTGGCGGCCGCGATCAGGCCCGGCGCCACCCCGGAAGCGCTGTACCATCTGGCGCTCGACCGGGCCGGCTCCCTCGGGTACGCCGAGGCCTTCATGGGCGCGGCTCCCTACCGCGTCCGCTACGTCGGCCACGGCGTCGGCCTCGAGCTCGACGAATGGCCCGTCCTCGCCGACGGCTTTACCGACCCGCTCGAGCCGGGCACCGTCTTCGCCGTCGAGCCGAAGCTGATCTTTCCCGGCACCGGCGTGGTCGGTATCGAGGACGAATTCGCGGTCACCGGGGAGGGCTGCGAGCGCCTGACCGTATCGGAGCAGCGGCTGTTTACGGTCTGAGCCGCCTTCTGTCACGTGACGCAGGACGGGTTTCAGCTCATGTCTCTTCTACTCGTCTACTTGTTGTGGCAATTGACGGATGGTAGAATAGATTACAAACATAGGTAGAAAGGTAGATGGAACCGTGGGATTCAACATCAAAAACGACGAGGCGCACCGGCTGGCGAAGAAACTGGCCGGCTTTACCGGGGAGAGCATGACGGCGGCGGTTACGGAAGCGCTCCGCGAACGGCTGGAGCGGGTGCGTCGCGAAAAGGACGGCAATCTCGCCGAACGGTTGCTGGCGATCGGCAAGAAGACCGCCGCGCATCTAAGAGAACCCTTTCGATCCGCCGACCACGCCGAGCTGCTGTATGACGAGCGCGGACTGCCGCGATGATCATCGACACGTCGGCGCTGCTGGCCATTCTTCGCGACGAGCCGGAAGCCGCCGCCTGCGCGGAGGCGATCCAACGAACGGCCAGCCGGCGCCTCTCGGCGGTTAGCTTCGTTGAGACAGCCGCGGTCATCGACGCCGGCCGCGATCCCGTCGCCAGCCGTGGCTTCGACGACCTCCTGCGGGCCGCGCAGATCGCCGTCGACCCGGTCACCGAGGTGCAGGCACGAATTGCCCGCGACGCCTACCGCGATTTTGGCCGGGGCAGCGGGCATCCGGCGAAGCTGAATTTCGGCGACTGCTTCTCGTACGCGCTCGCGAAAGCCACGGGCGACCCGTTGCTGTTCAAGGGCAAGGATTTCGTCCACACGGACGTGACCCGGGCGATGCCATGAGCGCCGAACCGATGCGGCAGCGCGTGGCGCTTCAGCCGGTCGATGCGATCGAAGTGACGATCGTCGTCGACAACTTCGTGGACCTCTTGATGGCCGGCACGGAGACTGTGCGCCGCGCTCCGCCGGCGTGGGACACGCTGGAACGCGAGGCTCTACTCGCTGAGCACGGGCTCTCGCTGCTCGTCAAGGCGGAGCGCGCGGGCCGCACGGCGACTGTGCTCTACGATGCGGGGTTGGGCCGGTCGACGGCATTGCACAATCTCGATGTGCTCGGCACCAAGGTCACCGACTTGCGCGCGATCGTGCTGTCGCATGGCCACGTGGACCACCACGGAGGCCTCGAGGGCATGGTCCGGCGCCTCGGACGCCGTGGTCTGCCGCTCCTGCTCCACCCCGACGCCTGGCGCGACCGCAAGGCCGTCTTCCCGAGCGGGGCCGAGATCCATCTCCCGCCGCCGAGCCGTCACGACCTCGAGCAAGAGGGTGTCGAAATTACCGAAGAGCGCGCGCCGTCGCTGCTGCTCGACGACACCGTGCTGGTCACCGGTCAGGTCGAGCGCGTCACGTCCTTCGAGAAGGGCTTCCCGCTGCAGCACGCGCGCACCCCGGAGGGCTGGGAGCCCGACCCCTGGGTGTGGGACGACCAGGCCGCGGTGTTCCTGCTCCGCGGGAAGGGCTTGGTCGTGCTGTCCGGGTGCAGTCACGCTGGCATCATCAACGTGCTCCGCCACGCGCAGACGGTCACCGGGACCAAACGGATACATGCGGTGGTCGGCGGCCTCCACTTGACCGGCGGCCTCTTCGAGCCGATTATCCCAGACACGATTCATGAGATGGCCGCGATCGGCCCCGACGTCGTCGTGCCCTGCCACTGCACCGGGTGGCGCGCGCTGCAGGAGCTGGCGCGGCGGATGCCGGACGCCTACGTGCACGCGTCGGTGGGCACGTCCCTGCGGTTCGCCTGAGCCGGCCGCGCCTTACTCGAGGCTGACCTCGTCTCCGACACGCCGCGCCTGCGCCTGCGCGTAGGCGAAGCCGGCCGTCGCCACGTCCTCCACGGCCATCCCCAGCGACTTGAACAATGTAATTTGATACGAAGGTCTTCTCGCTGTGTCCGGCGTGCGGGGCCTGCCCGAGGGTCGAAGTCGGGGATCACGAAGTTCGCATCGGCGAGGGGGACAACCTCGTACGGCTGTCCCCGGCTGAATGGAACGTCCTCGTGGAGGCAATCCGGATCTGTGAACTGGACAAGATCGAGTTGAACGGATAGGGGGGACGTTGGGTCGGTCGGACAGTGGTGGTGTTTCAGCAGCCTGGGTGAATCTTTTGTCGCCGCGTTGAGGAGTTCCTCACCGAGCACGGCATCGCGTATCGGGGCCGCAATATTGCCGAGGACCCCGAGGCGCTCGACGAGTTGATGCGCCTCGGCGTGGCGACGACCCCTGTGACCGTCATCGACGGGTACGACGCCGTGCCGCAGCGCGCGCAACTCGTCGCCTGGTGGGGCACCGAAGAGACGGACCCTGAGTGGCGGACGGACGCGATCCGCCGACCCGACAGGATGGCGGCGGTGGCGTGATGGCGGCGGCCGCCGCCGAAGGTCGGACGTCCACATCTACGGCCACGAGCCGTGGTAGGGTCGACACGCCATGGAGACCTGGCGGCTACGGAGGCAGCCGTCCCCCGGGGGACGCCGGAGCCCTAGTGAGGCCGCGCCCGGGACGATCCGCGCACTTCCGGGACAAGACGGAGGTGCCCGTCCGCCAGGACCTGGCCGCTGGTGGAGAAGGTGGGTCTTTGCCGCGCCAAGATTCTGTCGAGGCTCTTTGGGGGGGAGACCGTCGTCTTCAGGACCTAACTCCTCGCATGGCTTCGAGACGTAGATGTGGCGTGGACTGGAGGCCCAGAAGTACACACTAGAGCGGGTAAGGTACAAAGCCCCCCGGGATACGGCCGCATACTGGCTTTGCTTCTCGGCCAAATTACGCGCACAATGAAATGGCTTCCCCTTCCTCACGTTTGCGACCGTGCCCCGGCACGTGGTCGGCCCCCCGAAGGAGAAGGTATCGGATCGCCATTCGTGTTCAGCGCGATTTCTGAACAGTGTCAAGTTGTGCAGTTCAGACCGAGCCCATCGGTGCTCACCGGGTAACTCTGCACCAGTATATCAGGGGCCATAGACACACTCCCTATTTGGGAGATGGAGGTAGGAGCCATGCGGACGATGATGCGTATCACGATTCCGGTCGAGCAAGGAAACAAAGCGATCAAGGACGGGAGCCTTCCCGAAATTGTGCAGTCGGTGCTCCGGGACCTCAAGCCCGAAGCGGCTTATTTCGGCGCATTCGAAGGTCGCAGGACCGGGTTCATTTTCTTCGATCTGAAGGATTCTAGCGACCTTCCACGGATCGCAGAACCACTGTTCAGCGGTTTCAACGCCGCCGTCGAGTTCTGTCCCATGATGAACGCCGAAGACTTGAAGGCCGGACTAGAAAAAGCGAAGCAGTAGACTATTCAGGGCATGCCGGGGGGGGCAGGGAGATGAACCTGCCCCCCGACGGCAAGTGGTATGTGCCTGTCACCACGGTCCTCCAAACCCGCCTTGATTCCTTGGGCGGTCCGCCCGTCGAGCCATCGCCAACGGCGGGTGGATCAGATCCCGAGGGTGGTAACCGGCCCGAATCGACCGATCGGAGGTGAGGAACATGGCGGGAGCCGCTCGCAGCGAGGGAATGCCGGTCCTCACTCGTCCGCTTCGACAAGTGTCGTTCGGGCTCGAAGGGCGACGCGTGCCCGGTGCCCGCTCAGTGGTACTCGTCAGTTCGTTCAACCGCTGGCACTCGGGGGCGCATCTGCTGCGGTGGGGCGGCGACGGCTGGTGGACCATCGCGGTGTGGCTGCCGCCGGGCGAGTACGAGTATCTGTTCCTCGTCGACGGCGTGCCCTGGAACGATCCTCTCGATGATGGCCGCAGGGCCAGCATGTGGGGTGGCCACTACTCGCTGCGGGTAGTTTGACTGCCATCATCAAGTTCGGCTGTGGCGGTCTGCCAGCCGACGACAGCACCGTGATGCCCGAGACCGGGTGACACCGGCTGGCGTTCTCGCGGGACAACCAGTCAGACAATCGCATAGGGAGACTATCAAGAGCGGCGCGGCGAGCAGCGCGCCCGGCAACCTGGTGGCGACGCCAAGGTGCCCGGCCTCGATGTTCGAGGCGATAGGCCCGCGAGGGAACCAAGGTCGCGCCCCCCTTCGCGCGCGGAGGGGTTTGGTGTTTCCGCCCGCTCTGGTGGCTCCCGGGAGGAGACGGGGATGGCGGATGACGGTACGTGCAAGCGTGTGGGTAAGTGGCCAAGACGACTGGTGCCTGAGGACACGCACTACATCGTCCACAAGGTTGCGGAGGCGACCGTCCGCGACGGCGCGATCGTGCTGTCCTGCGTCGATCAGGACGGCCGCCCGTATTACGGCGGACCGTATCACCCGAGCGTGTTCAAGAGCCGCAGACGGCCGATCAGCGAGCACCTGAGCGGGGGGGATTGAGAGGATCGAGGAGATCGGGTACGTGCTGGCCTACCATTCCGGGGGCTTCGTGAACGGCGTCGTTGTGCGGCTCCTGAGGGGCGAAGAGGACGTCGAGGCCTTGGTGGCGCGGGTGATCGAGGCCAGGGCGCACCTGGCGAAGACGGACGGGCCGCTGAGCGTCATCGTGTCGCGCTGGCGGAGGAAGAAGCCGCCCGAGATGCCGCTCGGCGGCAAGTGATTCGCAGTCAGCAATGAGCAGTGCCTTGAGGGGCCCGTCGAAGTTCGTCCCCCATATCTGAGAACGCTGCACCTGTCAACCGTCGTTTCGAAGGCGCGAACGGCCGGATAGCCTGTTGCCTGCACCTGCCGGCCATATCGCGCGCTCGTCCGCCGCGACGAGGCAGTCAAGGAGCGCGGAGCGCGCCGAAGGCCTTGTCCTTGACGGCCGTGAGGAGCGGCGGCCATGGTTGCGCGAGCCGGCAGGCGCCCGGTCCTGCGCTCCCGGGAACTCGTCATCCCTGCTCGCGTGTGTCCTCTTTCGATCACCTCACTTGTCCGATGTCTCTTTTCTTACCAGGTGCGGCGGCGTGCCGCTCCTCCAAAGTACCGCGTCCATCCGCCTCGATTCCGATCGCGTCGGGAGCCATATCTCCGCCCTTTGCGAGCTGCATGAGGGTGTCCCGAAGGCGTGTCGCAATCACTGGGACGAGTCTCGTGGACTCATGGGGGACTCGCGCTTACGCCTTCGTGGACGCGCCGGACCTGCGTGTGCGGGTCCCGATACGGTACCTCCTTCGTCAGGATCCAGTAGGTGGCCTCGGCCAAATGGCGCGCGACGGCCCCGATGGCTTTCGGATGGTTCTTGCGGTGGCACACCCGCGCATAGAGCCGACTGACGTGGCGCTGCGGCCAATGTGCGCGGTGGCAGCAGATCACCTCGGCCGCTTCCATGTACGCCCATTTGAGGTAGTGGTTAACATCGGACCGCAGTCGTCCGAACCGGAGCTTGTCGCCACTGCCGTGGACGCGGGGGGTCGTGCCGGCGTACGTGGCGAGATGCGCGGCGTCGGGAAAACGGTGCACGTCGCCGACCTCCACCAGCAGCACCGTCCCCAAGATGAACCCCACGCCCGGCAGGCTCATCACCCGCCCGAGCGCCGGCGTTGTCTGAAACACCGCCCGCATGCGGTGTTCGAACTCCGCGATGTGCTCGTCCAGCGCCGCGAGTTGTTCCAGCAGCTGGTCGGTAGCGAAGCGGGTGTGCGGCGGGAGCTGGGCGAGTTTGCCGGCCAGGAGGACCCGCCCCTGTTTGCCAAACAAGTCACTCACATCGGCGACGGTCAGCGCGTACTTGGCCAGCGCGGCATGGATCCGGTTCTTGAGCCGCGTGCGCGTTTCACCAGGACCAACTACCGGTACCATTGGGGGCGCAGCGTTCTCATACCATCACGGGGGACGGCCCGTTAACATATCTGCGTTGGCAGGCTACAAGACAGCAACCCCGGCGCGGTTGAACCGGCGGCGGTTCCTGTCGAGCGGCGTCGGCCTGCTCGGCGCGGCGGTCGTGCCGGAGTTCATCGCCGTCCCGGTCGGCGGGTCCACGAGCGCCCCGGACGTTGCGGCAACAACCGGGGCGAAGCGATCGTGGACCTCCGAGGAGCGGCAGTTGATCGCCGCCCTCGCGAGGCTGGAGGGGCGGCCGCTGACGGAGCAGGGGGCGAATCTCGCGGTCGAGCAGGCGAAGTGGTTCGGCGAACTGTAACACACGCCTTGGGAAACTGCACCGTTCTGCGTAGGCTGTGACGTTGTGCTCTGGGAGGATCGGCATGCCGACCCACACCAAGAACCGGCAGATCGTGCTTAACAGCCGCCCCATTGGGATGCCAACCGGCGCAGACTTCGCGATGGTCGAGAGCCCGATGCCGGAGCCGGGCGACCACGAGGTCCTCGCCCGTGCGCTCTGGCTCTCGCTGGACCCGTACATGCGCGGTCGAATGAGCGACCGGAAGTCGTACGCCCCGTCCGTGCCGCTCGGCGGCGTCATGGTCGCCCGCACGGTGTCGCGTGTTATTGAATCTCGCGACCCCGGCTTCGCGCCCGGGGACATCGTCCTCGGGCCGGGCGGCTGGCAGGACTACGCGGCGCTTCCGACAACCAGCCTGCGGAAACTCGATCCGGAACTGGCCCCCGTGTCCACCGCGCTCGGCGTGCTCGGGATGCCGGGGATGACCGCGTACGTGGGTCTCCTCGACATCGGGCGGCCACGCGAGGGCGAGACCGTGGTGGTGTCGGCGGCATCGGGCGCGGTCGGCTCGGTGGCTGGGCAGATCGCCCGGATCAAGGGTTGCCGAGTCGTCGGTGTCGCGGGCGGGGCCGCGAAGTGCCGGTACGTCGCCGAGGAGTTGGGCTTCGACGCCTGCGCCGACCACCGCGCACCTGGCTTGCGCGAGGCGCTCGCTCGCGCGTGCCCAAAAGGGGTGGATGTCTACTTCGAGAACGTGGGCGGCGGGGTCCAGGAGGCGGTTTGGCCGCTACTCAACGACTTCGCCCGTGTGCCGGTCTGCGGGTTGATCGCCCAGTACAACGACCCGGAGCCACGGCCCGGGCCGAACCTCTCATCCGTGCTCACGAAGCGCCTCACCGTGCGCGGCTTCATCGTCTCCGACCACGGCGACCGGTGGGACGAGTTCTACCGCGACGTGTCCGCCTGGGTTCGCGAGGGCCGAATCAAGTACCGGGAGGACGTGGTCGACGGGCTGGAGCGCGCATCGGAGGCCTTTATCGGGCTCCTGCAGGGGCGCAACTTCGGCAAACTGCTGGTGCGCGTCGCCGAATGATCGGCGCCGACTGCTGACGCCCAGCGGTTATGGCCGTCAGGCGGTCTCCCCCGCCAGCGCGTACTCGACGGCCTGCTCCAGCGTCATCGCCCGGCCATGCACTGCCGTCTGACTGCAGAGGGTGTGTCTCCGTTATCGAGTTACATTCACGGCTGTCATGACCGGTTGGTAGAAGCCGACTTCTTCTCCCGTATACCAGGTCACCTGGGTCAACCCGACTTCTTCTGCCGCCCGAGTGATCGTCGCTCGTCCAACGGCCCGGTAGCGGCCGCTGTGGTGCGTAACCGTCCAGCCCGCCGAGTCTTCAGTCAGTACGAGAAAATGGACGGTGTACATTGGACTATCAGGACTGTCCCAGTCGTTGAGTCGAACGAAAACCTTCCGTGGCGGGCCCGGGTGAATCTGTGGGGTAGCCGTGACCGGACGGTCGAGCAGTTCCCTATCGTAGTCGCGGACGCTTATCACCAGTAGCCCGTCGGGTCGCAGTTTCGATCGCATTGCCCGAAATGCCCGCAAGAGGTCACTATCTGCCATGAGGTGCGGGATGTCCATCCGGTGGTGCCAGTGATTCTCACGGTGACCCTGTCCTTCCCATTCCTCGCGGGCGGCGTCGCGCTCCTCGCCGGGAGAAGCTGGGGCAGGCGAGCCGTCGGCGTCGCCGCCGGCCTTTCCACCGCTGTGCTGGGTGCCGGATTTCTCCTGTCCGCTGTAGCGAGCCTATCTCTTCTCGCGCCCTTTCTGGGCGCTTTTGCCCGGCCTTTGGAGCACTACCTTTTCCGCTACTTGAGACTGCTCACGTACTTCAGTTTCTCCGCGTTGCCCGCGGCGATTCCGCCCGTCCTCATGTAGCTGGCCGCGGCGGGTAGACCGAGGTGGCTGCAGGGTAAGTTCGCGCGGATCAACGGGTGGGTCTGGGGTGCGTTGTGCGCTCTCTCGATTTTCAGCGGACCGGTAATGTTCATCACGATGTGGATCACCGCTCCGTATAACGGACGTCAAACCACGGTCTGTATACGGCAGTCCTTTTTTCGCAGGCCGCTCTCTATCTCTTCACTGTCGCGACATCAAGAAAGTGGTTTGTGGTGGCGGCCCTGCTAATAGCCGCGCCGTTCGTGGCCGGTTCCGTTATGATGGCGGCGTTATACGGCGCCTGTTTCTTTTTCGGCGAGTGTCGCTAATGTGGAGCGAAGCCACGGGCAGCTGTGAGCAGTTCTGATTCGACGCAGCGGGCCGGGGGTTCGAGTCCCTCCGGGCGCACCAACTGTCAGACGGGTACGACTCCGCACCACTTCATGATCATCAGCGCGACGACTTTCGTCGACTGGAGGACGCTGTCGAGATCGGTCCACTCGTCGACGCCGTGATTGTTGTCGCCGCGGTGGCCCCAGCAGACACCGGGGAACCCGAAGTAATGCGCGAAGCGCGAATCGACGCCGGACGTGCGGCCGAACGTCTCGATCGGACGTTCGAGCACGTCCCGGCCGGCCTCCCGGAGTGTCGTAATAAATGGATGGTGCTCGTCCTCCTGCCAGGGCTCGGCGTCCCATCCGAACCACTCGATCGCCGGCGGATGCTCGCGCATCCACGGATCGTCGGCCACGGCGTCCCGGCACGCGCGTTCGATCTCGGCCCGTACGTCCTCGCGCGTCTCGCCCGGCAGGTAGCCGACGCGCGCCTCGATTTCCGCCCGGCCTGCCACCGTCGACGGCCAGTCGCCCGCGCGAACGGATCCGACGCTGAGGTGGCACGCGCGGCCGCGTGACCCGTCCGCGAACGGCGAGCCTTCGTGCCGCCGGGCGCGCGCCTCGTCGAGCCGGCCCAGCGCAAGCAGGATCGGCGCGGCCTTCAGGGCGGCATTGACACCGAGGTGGGCATTCCCGGCGTGCGCGGTCTTGCCCTCGACCCGCACGCGGAAGTACATGATCCCACCGTTGCCGGTGCGGATGCGGTGGGCGCACGGCTCGGTCGCGATGAAGCCGTCCGCGGTGTAGCCCGCGAGCAGAAGCGCCAGCGCGCCGCCGCCCCCGCCGGCCTCTTCCTCGATCGTCGAGTGCAGCTGCACGGTGCCGCGCGGGCGGACGCCCGCGTCGAGGATCGCGCGAAGCGCAAAGTAGTTGGCGACGAGGCCCGCCTTCATATCGTTGGCGCCGCGGCCGTACATGCGGCCGTCCACGACGGTAGGATTCCACGGGCCGTGGGTCCACTGCGACTCCGGCTCCGCCGAGACGACATCCATGTGGCCGTTCAGAATGAGGCTCCTGGCGCCCGGATCGCCCGGGAGCACGCCGACCACGTTCGGCCGGCCCTCGTACGCGGCGGCATCGGCCTTCCAGCCGCAGTACGCGCGGTGGTGCCTCACCGCCTCGAAGTCAACGGGGAGGAGGCGGGTCTCAAGCCCGAGGGCGCGGAAGCGCTCCGCGATCCACGCCTGCCCCGGCCCCTCGTGGCCGACAACGGTAGGGATCCGCACCAGCGCCGCGAGATCCTCGATCAGCGCCTCGCGCGACGCGTCGATGCGCGCCGCCACCTCGCTCAGATGGTCCATGCTCACGGGGTGCTCCGCGATTTGCTCAACCTCCTGCCCCGCGGGACCTCCGGCCGCCATCGCTGCGCGGGCGCCTCCTGCAGGCGCTCGCGGTGGTCGGGGTGAACACCCTGGTCGCGGGCGGGGATCTTGATCGGTGCGCGTCCGGGGAGGCTCGACCGATGAAGTCCAAAGCCGCGGTGCTCTTCGAGGCGGGACGGAAGCTCGAAATCCACGACATCGAGGTCCGGCCGCCGAAGGCGGGAGAAGTCCTGGTCCGCATGGCGGCCGCGGGCGTCTGCCACAGCGACCTACACGTCATGACGGGACATCTGTTCGCGCCCCTGCCCGCGGTCCTCGGGCACGAGGGGTCGGGTGTCGTCGAAGAAACCGGTCCCGGCGTCGCGTCGCTCCGGCCGGGCGACCACGTGATTCCGCTGTGGCGGCTCAGTTGCGGTGAATGCGAATACTGCACGGCGGGCCGCCCGGCGCTGTGTCCGTCGGGAACCGCGGTCCGCATGACGGGCTATCTCCCGGACGGCACCACGCGCCTTGCGCTCGGCGACACCGAGCTCAAGCATTTTGCGGGCGTCTCGAGCTTCTCGCAGTATGCGGTGATGCCGGAGAAGGCGCTGCTCAAGATCCCGGACGATCTGCCGCTGGACCGCGCGGCGTTGTTCGGCTGCGCGGTGATCACCGGCGTGGGCGCGGTCGTGAACGCCGCCCGGGTCCGCCCCGGGACGAGCGTCGCGGTGTTCGGCGCGGGCGGCATCGGCTTGAACGCGATCCAGGGGGCCGCGCTCGCGGGCGCCGCGACGATCGTCGCGGTGGATGTGCTGCCGCGGAAGCTCGAGTACGCGCGGCAGTTCGGCGCCACCCACACGGTCGACGCGTCGGCCGAAGACCCGGTGGCCCGCATCCGGTCGCTCACCGGGAGCCGGGGCGTGGACTACGCGTTCGAGGCGATCGGGGTGCCGCGGGTGATGCGGCAGGCCTACGACGTGCTGGCGAAGCGCGGGACGGCCGTCATCATCGGCGTGACGCCGATGACGACCGAAGTCGCCGTTCCCGTGATGTCGCTCGTGTTCGAGGAGCGGGTGCTCACGGGGTCCGTGTACGGATCGAGCCGTCCCCGGGTCGACATTCCGAGACTGATCGACCTCTACCGCGGCGGCCGCCTCAAGCTCGACGAGCTGCTCACGCGCACCTACCCGTTCGAGGAAATCAACGCGGCCTACGAGGCGTTGGAGCGGGGAGAGGTGGCACGCAGCGTCGTCGTCTTCTGAGCCGGCGATCCTTGACCGTCGGCGGAACGCTCAGTACACTGCGTCCGGACCCAAGGATCAAGGAGCGCTTCGTGAGATGAAAGTGGAGATACGGACCGAGCCGGCGAGCCGCGTCGTGCTCGAGATCGACGTGGCGGAAGACGCCGTCGCCCGCGCGATGGACCAGGCCTACGCGCAGCTCGTCCGCCGCGTGCAGGTGCCGGGGTTCCGGCGCGGCAAGGCGCCCCGGCCCATTCTCGAAAAACACGTCGGCACGGAGGCCCTCCGTGAGGAGGCGCTCCGGCAGCTCGTGCCGGAGCAGTATTCCGTGGCGGTCGCGCAGACCGGCGTGTCGCCGGTCACGCGGCCGTCGATCGAGGTCAAGGACGCCGGCGACGGCAGGGGACTGCACCTTACCGCGACCGTCGACGTCTACCCCACGATCACGCCGCCGGACTACCGGCAGATCCGAGTCGCCGCGGAGCGCACGCCGGTCGCCGACGCGGACGTCGACCGTGCCATCGAGGACATCCGCACGCGGCACGGGCGGCTCGCGAGCGTCGCCGAGCCGGCACGCCGCGGCGACTTCGTGCTGCTGACCGTCGTTTCTGCCCCGGAGGGCCACGAGCGGCTGCAGGCGGGCAAGGAGCTTCTGGTCGAGGTCGGCGGCGGGCTCTTGCCCGAGCCGGTCGAGGCGGCGCTTGAAGGTGCGTCCGCGGGCGACGAACGGCCCGCGGAGCTTCCCGGGTCCGGACCGGCCGTGGTGCGGATCGGGGACGTCCGGCGCAAGGAGCTCCCGGCCCTCGACGACGCGTTCGCGCGCACGGTGTCCGACCGGCAGACCCTGGCGGAGCTCCGCGACGGGCTGCGCGAGAAGCTCGCGGCGGAACGGACCGCGGAGGAAGCGCGCGCCCAGCGGGAGCGGGTCCTTGACGCGGTGCTCGCCCAGTCCACGTTCGACGTGCCGGAGAGCCTCGTCGCGCACGAGGTGGAGCATATGCTGGAGGATCTCGCCGACCGCCTTCGCGGCCGCGGTCTCACGCTGGACTCGTATGCGCGCGCCGTCGGCAAAGACGAATCGGCCCTGCGCGCGGACATGCGCGAGGGGGCGCTCCGGCGCGTACGCAGCCGGCTGCTTCTCGAAACCGTCGCAGAGCGCGAGGCGTTGAGCGTTCCTGAGGAGGAGATGCGCGCCGAGGTCGAGAACCTCGCTGCCGAACTGAAACAGGACGTCGCGAAGGTGCAGGCCTGGCTGGCCGAGGGCGGCCGGCAGGAAGGCCTGCGGGAGACCCTGCTGCGGCGCAAAGCGGTGGCATTTCTGGTCGACGCGGTTTCGGGCGCCGGAACACCCGCGGCGGCGGGTGCGGCTTCCGAGCCGGCCCCTCCGAGTTCCCCGTGATCACCCGTGGCCCCCGAACGGAGGACAACTGACCCTGTGGCGTACGTGCCCATCGTTGTAGAGCAGACGGCGCGCGGAGAGCGGGCGTATGACATCTACTCGCGGCTGCTCAAGGAGCGCCTGATCTTCATCGGCGGCGGGATCGAGGATGAGATGGCCAATCTCATCATCGCCCAGCTGCTGTACCTCGACTACGAAGATCCGGAGAAGGAGATCCAGCTCTACGTGAACAGCCCGGGCGGGTCCGCGACGGCCGGGCTCGCGATCTACGACACGATGCAGTACCTGCACTGCCCGGTCTCGACGATCTGCGTGGGTCTGGCCGCCAGCGCGGGGGCGATCATCCTCGCCGGCGGAACCAAGGGCCGCCGGTTCGCGCTGCCGTACTCGCGGATGATGATCCACCAGCCGTGGGGCGGAGCGCAGGGGTCGGTCGCGGATATCAACATCCAGACCAAGGAGTTTATCGCGATCCGCCAAATCTTGGATGAAATCCTGGCGAAGCACACCGGCCAGCCGCGGGAGCGGATCGAGAAGGATACGGACCGGAACTTCTGGATGAGCGCGATGGAAGCAAGAGAGTACGGGCTCGTGGACGACGTGATTCAGCCCCGGCAGCCGGGTGCGCCGGGGCAGCACGGCCAGCCGGTGCGGTAGCGGGCTCCGGGGGGGAGACGCGCCATGTTCAAAGCGGGGGACGAGCGGGACCGCACGAAGTGCTCGTTTTGCGGCAAGACCCAGGAGCAGGTCGGGACGCTCGTCGCCGGGCCGGGTGTCTACATCTGCGACGAATGCATTGAGCTCTGCAACGAGATCATCGAGGAGAAGCTCGCGGGACCGCAGCCGGCCCAGAAGCCGCGGGCGATTCCGAAGCCGCACGAGATCTATCAGACCCTCTGCCAGTACGTGATCGGGCAGGAGCGCGCGAAGAAGGCGCTCTCCGTCGCCGTCTACAACCACTACAAGCGGATCGCCTCGCACACGAAGCGCGGCGGCGAGGTCGAGCTCCAGAAGAGCAACATCCTGTTGATCGGACCGACAGGCTGCGGCAAGACGCTGCTCGCGCAGACGCTGGCCCGGATCCTCGACGTGCCGTTCGCGATCGCCGACGCCACCTCGCTGACCGAGGCCGGCTACGTCGGGGAGGACGTCGAGAACATCCTGCTGCGCCTGATCCAGGCCGCCGACTACGACGTCAAGCGGGCCGAGCGCGGTATCGTCTACATCGACGAGGTCGACAAGATCGCGCGGAAGTCGGAGAACCCGTCGATCACGCGCGACGTCTCCGGCGAGGGCGTGCAGCAGGCGCTCCTCAAGATCCTCGAGGGCACGACGGCCAACGTCCCGCCCCAGGGCGGACGGAAGCACCCGCACCAGGAGTTCATCCAAATCGACACCACGAACATCCTCTTCGTCTGCGGCGGGGCCTTCGACGGCCTCGACCGGATCATCGAGTCGCGCATCCGGGTCGCCAGCATCGGCTTCGGTGCGGAGATCCGGCCGAAGCGCGAGCATCGGATGGGGGCGCTGCTCGCGCAGGTCATGCCCCAAGACCTGCTGCGGTACGGGCTGATCCCGGAGTTCATCGGCCGGCTGCCGGTGGTCACGCCGCTCGAGCCGCTGACCGAGCCGGACCTCGTGACGATCCTCGTCGAGCCGCGCAACGCGCTCGTCCGGCAGTACCAGAAGATCCTCGAGATGGACGGGGTCGAGCTGGTGGTCGCCGACGACGCGCTGCGGGCGATCGCGCGTCAGGCGATGACGCGCAACACCGGCGCCCGCGGCCTCCGGACGATCATCGAGGAGATCATGCTCGACATCATGTACGACATCCCGGAGCGCGGCGACGTCAAGCGCTGCCTCATCACCCGGGAGACCGTGGAGAAGCGCTCCGAGCCGATTCTCTTGACCGCGGCGGACCTCAAGAAACTGGCGAAGGAGAAACCGGCCTGAGACAACGGCGGCCGCTGGGATTACATGCTGGCCGGCCGCCAAGTCGGCCGGCAGAAGTCGATACGGACTCGACCGGGACGGGGCCTGACGGCTCCGTCTCCGTTTTTTGGGGCAAGAGGCGTCTTGGAGTACCGGGTGGTGGCGGCCGCTCCGCCCACCGGGAATCGTCGCACCGGCCAGGGGCGTATACGTAGTTAGACGGTAGGGCACATGGACACCGTCGGACCCAGGGAGGCATTCATGTCCGAGCATAAGCCGGAGCAAAAACCGGAGCTGAAAATCGAAAAACTTCAAGCGGCACCGGAGGCATCCAAGTCCCAGGAGCCGGTCACGTACCCGAGCGTGCTGCCGCTGCTGCCGCTCAAAGGGACGGTCGTGCTTCCGGGCATGGTGGTCCCCCTCGGCGTCGGGCGGCCGAAGTCGCTCGCGGCGCTCGAGGCGGCCTTGACCGCGGAACGCATGATCCTGCTGGTCGCGCAGAAGAAGGACGACGAGGAGCAGCCGGAGCCGGACGGCCTCCACATGATCGGCACGTTCTGCCGGATCCTTCAAGTCGGCAAGCAGCCCGACGGGACGGTCCAGGTGGTCGTCGAAGGCCTCGTCCGCGGGGCGGTCACCGAGTTCGTGCAGACGGCCCCGTTCTTCAACGTGCGCGCCGAGACGCGGCCCGATTCGACGGAGAAGCCGCTCGAGATCGAGGCGCTGATGCGCGGCGTGAGCTCGCAGTTCGAGCGGTATGCCCGCCTGTCGCGGTCCGTTCCGCCCGAGGCGTTTATGCTCGTGATGTCCACGGAGGAGCCCGGCCGGCTGGCCGACTTGGTGGCGCAGCACCTGCAGAGCCGGGTGGACACGCGCCAGCGCCTGCTCGAGGCCCCGCCGCGCGAGCGGCTCGAGATCCTGAGCGGCTCGCTCACCAAGGAGATCAACATTCTTGAGCTGGAGCGCAAGATCCAGAACCGCGTGCGCAAGCAGATGGAAAAGAGCCAGCGCGAGTACTTCCTCAAGGAGCAGATGAAGGCGATCCAGCAGGAGCTCGGCGAGAAGGACGAGCGCACGGCCGAGGTCGACGAATATCGCAAGAAGATCGAGGACGCCAAGCTGCCGGAGAAGGTCAAGGAAAAGGCGCTCGAGGAGCTCGGCCGGCTCGAGAAGATGCCGCCGATGGTGGCGGAGGCGGTCGTCGTCCGCACCTACCTCGACTGGATGCTCGCGCTGCCCTGGAACACGCGCACCGAGGACCGGCTCGACACGAAGGCCGCCCGCAGCATCCTGGACGAGGACCACTACGGCCTCGACAAGGCCAAGGACCGCGTCGTCGAGTACCTCGCGGTACGGAAGCTCGCGCCCGAGTCGAAGGCGCCGATCCTGTGCTTCGTCGGGCCGCCCGGCACCGGCAAGACCAGCCTCGGCAAGTCGATCGCGCGGGCGCTCGGCCGGAAGTTCGTGCGCGTCTCGCTCGGCGGCGTGCGCGACGAGGCGGAGATCCGCGGGCACCGCCGGACGTACGTCGGCGCGCTGCCCGGCCGCATCGTCCAAGGCATGCGCACGGCCGGCAGCCGCAACCCGGTCTTCATGCTCGACGAGATCGACAAGCTCGGCATGGACTTCCGCGGCGATCCCTCGGCGGCGCTGCTCGAGGCGCTGGACCCGGAGCAGAACAACGCGTTCAGCGACCATTATCTGGAGCTGCCGTTCGATCTGCGTGAGGTGATGTTCATCACCACGGCCAACATCCTGGACACGGTACCCCCGGCCCTCCGCGACCGGCTCGAAGTGATCCGCTTCTCCGGCTACATCGAGGACGAGAAGCACCACATCGCGACCCAGTTCCTGCTGCCGAAGCAGCTCAAAGAGAACGGGCTGACGCCGGAGCAGGCCTCGTTCACCGACGACGCGCTGCGCCACGTCATCCGGGAGTACACCCGCGAAGCGGGGGTGCGCAACCTCGAGCGGGAGGTCGGCACGATCTGCCGCAAGATCGCGCGGGAGGTCGCGGAGGAGGAAACGTCCGCGGAGAAGGTGACCGTGCAGAACGTCCACAAGTTCCTCGGGCCGCCGAGGTTCCGGTACGGCAGCGCGGGGCTCGAGGACGAAGTCGGGACGGCGACCGGACTGGCCTACACCGAGCAGGGCGGCGACATCATCACGGTTGAGGCCTCGCTGCTGAGCGGCGAGGGCAAGCTCACACTCACCGGGCAGCTCGGCGACGTCATGAAGGAGTCCGCGCAGGCCGCGCTCAGCTACGTGCGGTCACGCGCGCGCCGGCTCGGGGTCGACGATCGGTTCGCGTCGCGCCACGACGTGCACATCCACGTGCCGGCCGGCGCGGTGCCCAAGGACGGGCCGTCCGCGGGCATCACGATGGCGGTCGCGCTCGCCTCGGCCGTGACGGGACGCCCGGTCCGCAAGGACGTCGCCATGACGGGCGAGATCACGCTCCGCGGCAAGGTGCTGGCGATCGGCGGCGTGAGGGAGAAGGTGGTCGCCGCGCACCGCGCCGGGATCAAGGTCGTCGTGATGCCGAAGGACAACGAGAAGGATCTCCATGAGATCCCGAACAACGTGCGCAAAAAGCTGCGGTTCGCGCTCGTCGAGCACATGGACCAGGTGCTGGACGAGGCGCTGGGCGAAGGGGCGGTCCTGCCGGTGCTGACGACGCCGCCGGTCGCGGTGCGCCGGCCCCCGTCGCAGCCCTCGATTCAGGCGTAGCGGGCGCTCACACGCGCGGGAGGCGGCGGCGGGATCCGGTGTCCCGCCGCCGTTTTCCGTCGCCGCCGAGGGGTTTTCACATCATCTCCATCCGGCCTCCATCGACGATCCATACCGGGGCGGCACACCAGGACGAGAATGACGATGCCCTCCGATGCTTTTGACGGCGATATCCGTGCCGGAAACCGCCGCGGGCCGGTTCTTCCGCCGGGCTATTTCGGCATGGCGCTGCCCCTGATGCTGCTGCTGCATTTCGCGGTTCCGGTCCCGCGGATCGCCGCGTTGCGTTATTCACTCGTTGGATTTGTGCCGGTTGTGATTGGGATGGCGCTCAATCTGCTCGCGGATCGTGAATTCAAGACGCACGAGACAACCGTGAAGCCCTTCGAACGGTCCAGCCATCTGTTGACCGACGGCGTGTTTGCCGAAAGCCGGCATCCCATGTATCTTGGGATGGTCCTGATCCTCGGCGGCGTTGCCGTGCTGCTTGGAACGCTCGCGCCGTTTGCCGTCGTTCTCGCCTTTGCGGTCTTGCTCGATCTTCGCTTCATAAGAGTTGGGGAACGTATGCTTGCCGAGACGTTCGGTGATGGCTGGCGACTTTATCGGCGGCGCGTGAGACGATGGCTGTAATTGAGACGCCGATCATTGATGTACGCGACCTGATCAAGCGCTTCGGACCGATCGAAGCCGTCCGGGGTGTGACCTTTTCCGTCGCCGCGGGCGAGATTTTCGGCTTCCTCGGCCCGAACGGGGCGGGCAAGACGACGACGATCAAGGTGCTGGCCACGCTGCTGCGGCCGACGTCGGGCCGCGCCTCGCTCGCCGGCTACGACGTGGTCGCGCACCCCGGCGACGTGCGGCGGTCGATGGGCATCGTCTTCCAGGATCCCAGCCTCGACAACCGTCTGACCGCCGAGCAGAATCTGCGGTTCCACGCCATGCTCTACGGCGTGCCGTCCGCCGAGGTCGAGCCGCGGCTTGCCGCGGTGCTCGAGATGGTGGAGTTGAGCGAGCGGCGCCGGGCGCTCGTCGCGACGTACTCCGGCGGGATGAAGCGGCGGCTGGAGATCGCCCGGGGTCTCCTGCACAAGCCGAGGGTGCTGTTCCTCGACGAGCCGACGCTGGGCCTCGATCTCCAAACGCGCAACCACATCTGGGAGTACGTGGTCGACCTCCGCCGGCGCGAGGGCGTGACGGTCTTCATGACGACGCACTACATCGAGGAGTCGGAGCACTGCGACCGCATCGCGATCATCGACGGAGGGCGGATCGTTGCGCTCGGCACCCCCGACGCGCTGCGGCGGCAGGTCGGCGGCGATGTCATTACGATCACCTCGCCGGACCCCCCGTCGCTGGCCCGGGAGATCGAGGCGCGCTTCGGCGGCGACGCCCGCGCCGCGGACGGCCACGTGGTCGTGGAGCTGGAGCGGGGGGCGGAGTTCGTGCCGCGGGTCGCCGCGGCCTTTCCGGCGCTCGTAACCGCGGTCGCGGTCAAGCAGCCCACCTTGGACGACGTCTTCCTCAAACTGACCGGTCACGCGATCCGGGACGAGTCGGCCTCCGCGACGGATCAATTGCGGACGATGGTGCGGGCGTGGGGCCGCCGCTGATGCTGCGCGCCGGCGCGCGAACGCTTCCGCCCGCGGCGCCGGCGACCGGATGGCGTCAGGAGGTGCGCGCCGCGTACGCGATCTGGCTGCGCGAACTGATCAGGTTCGTCTCCGAGCGTGCCCGTATCGTCGGGGCACTCGGCCAGCCGCTGATCTACCTGGCGATCATGGGCACCGGGTTCGGCGCCACGTTCCGCTCGGCCGCGGTGCCGCGCGGGTTCAGCTACCTCGAGTTCATGTACCCGGGCGTGCTCGGGATGACCGTGCTCTTCACCGCCATCTTCTCCGCGATCTCGATCATCTGGGACCGTGAGTTCGGATTCCTGAAGGAAATCCTCGTCGCACCCGTCGCGCGCGCCAGCATCGTGGCCGGCAAGGTCGCGGGCGGGGCGACCGTCGCGACGCTGCAGGGCGTGCTGCTGCTCGTGCTCGCCCCGCTCGTCGGCGTGCACCTGGGGCCGGCGCAGGTAGCCGGGATCGCGCTGGTCATGCTGCTGGTCGCCGCGTCACTCACGAGCTTCGGCCTCGTGATCGCGTCGCGCATGGCGACGATGGAAGGCTTTCAGGTCGTGATGAACTTCATGGTGCTGCCGCTGTGGCTGCTCTCGGGCGCGTTCTTTCCGCTGCGCGGGCTGCCGCTGTGGATGACGGTGCTGACGCGGATCGATCCGCTGACGTACGCGGTCGACGCCCTCCGCGGCATGGTCTACGCCGGCTCGCCGCTGGCGCAGGCGCTGGTCGCGCACCCGTACCGGCTCAACCTCTCCATCATTGTGCTGTTTCTCGCCGTGATGCTGACGGCGGCGATCGCCACGTTCCGGTCGCGGGAGGACTAACCGGTCCGGTATCATTCGGTGGTGAGAGCCAGCGATGGAGGCTCAGGTGCAACATCCCTACGAACCGTTTGAGCGGCGACTCGCCGGCGTCGAGGTGGGGATCGCGCGTCTTGAGGGCCGCGTCGATCAAGGGTTCACGGACATGCGCGATCGTTTTAGCAGCATTGATGGGCGCTTTGACAGTATCGATCGCCGCTTCGACGGTGTTGAGCGGCGCTTCGATACCCTCGAACAAAACATGGACCGGCACTTCTTTTGGATCCTCAGTCTCGTGATCGTGTCCATTTTGCTTCCGGTCGCGGCCCGCCTCACCGGACACTAGGCCGCCGTCACCCGACCCTCGGTTCCACCCTATGCCAATTAGTACCCTCGCGCAGGATCGATCACGTTGGCGAGCGGCTCGCCCTTGATGTAGCGCTGGAGGTTCTGAGCGAACACCTTCGCAATTCGCTCGAAAAACTTCGGCGTGATCCCGGAGACGTGCGGCGTGATGATCACCTGCGGGAATTCGTAGAGCGGGTGATCGCCCGGGAGCGGCTCGGTGTCGAACACGTCCAATCCCGCGCCGGCGATCCACCCCTCGCGCAAGGCCCGGACCAACGCCGGTTCCTGGACGATCGGCCCCCGCGACACGTTGATGAAGACGGCGGTCGGTTTCATCAGCCGGAACTCGCGCTCGCCCATGCGGCCTTTCGTCTCCGGCGTGAGCGGCAGGAGCGCCACGACGTAGTCCGACTCCCGGAGCAGCTCGTCGATACGCTCGGGCGGGAGGACGAGATCGAGGTGCGGGACCGGCTCGGGTGTCCGCTTCGTGCCGATCACGCGCATGCCGAACGCGGCCGCGCGCGCGGCGAGCGGCTTCCCGATCTGTCCCAGCCCGAGGATGCCGAGCACCGTGCCGGCGACGTCCTGGCCGATGCCGGCCGGACGGTCCCACACCCGGTTGGCCTGATTGCGGATGTCGAGGTGCAGCCGGCGCGCGAAGGCCAGCACGAGCGCCATCACATGGTCCGGCAGCGCCACGTGCGCGCCGACCGTCCGCGTCAGCACGATGCGACCGTCGCGAATGCCCGGCAGGCCGACGAATCCGTCCACGCCGGCGGTAAAGGCGTGGACCCACTGAAGCCGCCGCCCGTGCTCCAGCACGCCGGCCGGGAGCGACCACCCCGTGGCGATGTCCGCCTCCGGCGCCTGGGCGACCGCCTCGTCGCGAGTGGCGGGCATCAGCACCCGCGCGCCCGACGCCGCGGCTTCGGCGGCCGCGCGGAACCGTTCGCGCGCCGCCGCCGGCACGTAGGCGTCGATCATCATCAGAATCGTCAGGTCGGAAGGGTTCCGGCCGCTCACGACGCCGGCACTGCCCGGGCCGCCATCTCGGACGCCGCCCGCCGGCTCGCGAGCAGCGCGCCGTACGGACCGGTATCGACGACCACGCCGTTTCGGAGCACGATTGCAAGGCCGGAGAGGGGAGAGATGCGCTCGCCTGGCAGCAGGATGCCGGCGAGGTTCAGCGGATCCGCGGCGGAGATGACGACGTCGGCCGTTTCGTCCGGCTCCCGCCGGACCGCGCGCAGGGCCTCGACCGCGCCCGGCAGCGCGTACTGCTCGCCCGCGACCCCGGCGACAAACCGGCCGCCGCGCACCTGGCCCTGTGCTTCCCAGCGCCGGTAGACGTCCAGCAGCCGCCGCCACGGCGGCAGCGCCCGGTCGCGCGCCAGAAGGTCCCTAAAGACGACGCCGTACCGGCGAAGCAGCTGCCGTGCCACGACGGCGTCGCGCTCATCCGGCTTCAGCGCAATATCGCCCGGCCGCCAGACGGCCCAGCGCCCGGCGGGCAGCGCCCGCCTCGGCGGGCGCCCCGCGTGCGGGCCCGGGCCGTTGACGTGCTGGAGGCCGCCGGGCCGGGAGTCCCGCGCCAGACGGGAGAAATACCGCCGGCGGCGGTTCGGATCGCTGCGGTCGATCAGCCGGCGCAGTCCGGCGAACCCGTCGCCGCTGACGAGACCCTTCGCGACCAGTTCCCACAGCGCCGTCTCGGTGTCCGCCGGGAGGCGCCCGATCCCGCGGGCGATATCGGTCAAAAACGAAGCGCCCCGCTCTGAGAGGTACCGGAACACGTCGGCTGCGGCGCCGCGCAGCGTCGCATCCGTGCTTGCGCCGCCGTCCGGGTCGACGAACCCGCCCAAATCCTCGCGCAGCAGGAGCGCGATCGGCGCCGACCGCGACATCGACGTACCCCGTGCGCCCTCGCCGTTTGAGCCCGCGGCCGGACCAGCGCTCAAGCGTCCCCAGGTGACGAGGCCGTTGAGGCAGAGCACGTTGAGATCCTCGGGATCGTACAGGCGGACCCGGCCGGGGAAGACGTGTTCGTCCCAGGCGGGCGCGGGCACCTCGAGACCCTGCAGCATTCCGACAACCTCTGCCACACCGTCGCGTCCGTGCAGCTGGGTACCGGGCTGGAGATGCTGCCACCGCAGCAGAAAGCGCATGAAGATCGCAGGCGACACGGCGTCGATCTCGCGCCGGAGCCGCCCGAGGGTGAGCCGGTGAATGCGCGCGAGCAGCCGGCGGTCACACCACTCCTCGTCCGCCGTTCCGGGAGTGAACCGCCCGCGCAAGACGACGCCGCTCCCCTCGAGCGCGGCAAGCGCGATCTCCACGGTTCCGGCCGAGAGGCCGAGCCGCGCGGCGAGCCCGGCGGCCGTGAACGGCCCGATACACTGCACCCAGCCATGGACGATCAGCCGCGCGGCTTCAGACGGCTCGAGCGGGTCCGGCGTCACGCGCAGGGGCGGCGGCTCGGGCTCGAACCGGACGTCCCCCAGCGCGCGGCGCACGTCGGGCACCCGGTCGCAGGCGGCGTAGGCCCGGCGCTCCCGGCCCTCTGCGTCCTGCCACACGGCGACGGTGGCGCGCCGGTCCGCGACGAGCGTGCGCGCGTGCGCGTCCCACGGCGCCGCGTCCTCGAACGGGAGGAGGCGCACGGTCAGCAGATGATCGTGCAGATCGTCCGCGCCGCGCACGTCCGGCCACGCCTGTGCGGCGACGTCGGCGATCGCGGCCGCATCCAACACGCCAGGTCCGTCCGACGCGGTGCGGCCGCCCCGCCCCGCGTAGCCGGGGTCGATGTGGCGCAGAGCGACCGCCCGGGCGCGGCGCTCCTCGAGCGGCGCGTCGTCGAGAAACGCGTACGGATTCGCGTTCAAGATCTCGTGCGAGATCGGCGAGGGCGCGGGAGTTTCCACCGACGCGGTGCGGATCGCGCCGCGCTCCATCTCGCCGAGCACCGCCGCGAGCCCCGCCATGTCCATCGCCTCGTCGAGGCAGTTGCCGATCGTCTCGTTGACGAGCGGATGGTCGGGCGGGATGATCGGCCCGGCGTGGTTGTCCTGGCACGCGACCTGGTCGGGAAACACCGCGGCGAGCAGGTCTTCCGCGCGCATGCGCTGGATCGGCATCGGGACACGCCGGCCGCCCTGGTACCGAGGGACGGCGAGTGCGCGCGCCGCGTTCCAGCGCCACCGCGTCGTGAACAGCGGCGACGGCAGCACCGCCTGGATGATGTCGTCTCGCAGCGTCGCCGGCCGGACGAAGTGGAACACCGTCTCGAGCGGAAAGCTGTGCTGCGGGCCGAGCGAGAGAACGATCCCGTCGTCTGTGGCCGCGGCCTGCAGTTCGAAATCGAACGTCAGGCAAAAGCGCTTGCGCAGCGCGACCCCCCACGCGCGGTTGATCCGCGCGCCAAACGGCGTGTGCAGGACGAGCTGCATGCCGCCGGCTTCGTCGAAGAAGCGTTCCGCGACGATCCAGCCCTGCGTCGGCACGCCGCCGAGGGCGGCGCGTGTCTCGGTCAAGTACTGGACCGCCTGGGCCGCGCCTTCAGGGTCGAGGGCGGTCTCACGGCTGAGCCACTCCTGCGCCGCGGCGGGATCGCCAAGCCGCGTCGCGATCTCGCCGCGCAGCGCCGAGACCGCGGCCGACAACTCGCGGCTGCGCCCCGGCGACTCGCCGAGCCAGAAGGGTACCGACGGCGGCGCGCCGTGGGCATCTTCCACCCGCACGCGTCCGGCCTCCACCCGGCGGATGCGCCACGACGTGTTGCCGAGCAGGAACACGTCGCCGGCCATGCTCTCTACCGCGAAATCTTCGTTGACCCGGCCGACCAGCACGCCTTCGGGATCGTGGATCACGTCGTAGTCGGCCGTATCCGGAATGGCGCCGCCCGAGGTGATCGCGGCGAGGCGCGCGCCCCGACGGCCGCGCACGGTGCCGCGCGTGCGGTCGCGGTGGAGATACGCGGCGCCGCGCCCCCACCGCCGCGCGACGCCTTCCGCCAGCATGTCCACGATCTGGTCGAACTCCGGCCGGCTCAGGTTGTGGTAGGCGTGCGCGCGCCGGACGAGCGCGTACAAGTCGTCCTCGGCGATCTCCTCGGCGGCGGCCACGGCGACCATCTGCTGCGCGAGCACGTCGAGCGGCTGCACCGGCAGCACGACCGTGTCGAGCTC
>DASYXS010000117.1:0-17578 GCA_035934535.1 bacterium | reverse complement strand
TCTCTCTCCGGATGATCCGGCTCGACGGCGTCCTTCGCCCCGCCGCGACGCGGCCCCGGCTCGCGGCCCTCGAACGCCACGAGATCCCGCGACGTGTCCTGGAGAAGGTCTCTAATTCCGCGCCGGAGCGCGTCCCGCTTTTTGCTCAAGCGCCATCACCTCCTTCGCGAGGCTCATGTACTCGGCCGCCCCGCGCGAGGAGGGCAGATGGACGAAGACCGGCACGCCGACCATGCTCGACTCGACCAGTTTGATGTTGAAGTGGATCGCGCTCGCGAACACCTTCTCGCCGAAATAGTCGCGGATGCCCTGCAAGATCTCCTTGCCGATGCTGGTGCGGGCATCGTACATTGTCGGCACCACGCCGGCGATCTCCACGTCGTGGCCCGCTTCCTCCCGGACCGCCTTCAGCGTCCGCAGCAACTGCCGCATTCCGAGCAGCGCGTAGTAGTGGGTCTGAATCGGAATGATGACCTCGTTGCACGCGACGAGGGCGTTGAGCGTCAGCAGGCCGAGAGACGGCGGCGTGTCGATGATAATGTAGTCGTACCGCTCCCGCAGCGGCGCCACTTTCTTGCGCAGCGTGTTCTCCCGGCCGATCCGCGAGGACAGTTCCAGTTCCGCGGCGGCGAGGTCGATCGAGGAGGGCGCGAGGTCCAGGTTCGGGATGTCCGACGGCGCGATGATGCCTGCGAGATCCGCGGCCTGACCGTTGCCCGGCGCGTCTTCGACCAGGATGTTGTACATCGTGCGCGTGAGCGCCGCGGGATCGGTGCCAAGGCTGACGGTGGCGTTGGCCTGCGGGTCGAGATCGATCAGGAGGACGCGGCGCTTGCTGACGGCAAGGCAGGCCGCGAGGTTTACCGCGGTGGTCGTCTTGCCGCATCCGCCCTTCTGATTAACGAGGGCGATGACGCGGGCCGTGGTCGTGCCGTCTGCGCCCAGGTCCCCGTCCTCCGTACCGTTGCTCCCTGCCGGTCGCACGCATGTTCGCCGCGGCTCAGCGTTCTCCTCCGCCGGGGCCGGGTTCGGCGCTTGTGGCGTTTTCCGGGCCGGGGCTCCCCCGCCCGACCAGGTCGTCGACGAACGCCAGGGCCTCGTCCCGGGTGCGGAGCCGCCCTTCGAGCCGCGCGTCTTCCACGGCCTCGAGGATGGCCGCGACCCGGGGACCGGCCAGGACCCCCCGGGCCAGTACATCGTGACCGGAGATCAGCCGGGCCGGCGACGGCGGGGTCGCGGCGGCCCGCTCCGCCTCGGCGCGCGCCCACTCGTACAGCGCGAAGTCTTCATGGCTGGCCGCGCAGTCGGCGCGATGCAGCTCGAGGAGATCCGGAAAGAGCTCGTCGGCGAGCAGCCGGCGCCGCTTGGCCTCGCGCATCTGCGGGAGATCCTTGAACATCATGTGGCGTCCGACGAGGGCCGTCACGCGGTCGGTGTCGCGCCTTGGAAACCGGAGCCGTTCCATCACGGTCTCCGCGATCTCGGCCCCCCGCTCGTCGTGGCGGTTGAAGCGGATCCGGTCCGGCGCGTACTCGAGCGTCGGCGGCTTGCCGACGTCGTGCAGGAGCGCCGCCATCGCGAGCGCCGGCGACGGGTGGCGCAGCGCCGCAACCGCCCGACGCGTATGCTCGAAGACGTCGCCTTCGGGGTGAAAGTTCGGCGGCTGCGGCACCCCGATCTCGGCCGCGACCTCCGGCAGCACGGCGGCGAGCAGTCCCGCGTCCCGCAGCAGCGCGAGCGCGCGCCCCGGGTCGGGTCCCGTGAGCATGCGGACGAGCTCGTCGCGAATGCGCTCCGCGCTCACGGTGCGGACGTCCGCGGCATGGCGGCGAATCGCCTCAAAGGTGGCGGGGGCGATCGTGAAGTCGAGTTCCACGGCGAGGCGCACCGCGCGCAGCATGCGCAGCCGGTCTTCCTCAAAGCGCACGGCGGCGTCGCCGATCGCGCGCACGAGCCGCGCGGTGAGATCCTCCCGGCCGGCGACGACGTCGAGCACGGCGTCCGCGGCCGGGTCGTAGAACAGGCCGTTGATCGTGAAGTCGCGGCGCAGCGCATCCTCGCGCGGGCCCGCGTACCGCACCGACGACGGGCGCCGGCCGTCGAGGTACGGACCCTCCGTCCGAAACGTCGCAACCTCGTAATCTCCGTCGTCTGTGAGCACGCGGATCACGCCGAAGGCCGCGCCGACGTCCACCGTCCGCGGGAACAGCGCGGCGACCTGTTCCGGGCGGGCCGCGGTGGCGATGTCATAGTCCGCGGCCGGCCGCCCCAGCAGCCGGTCCCGGACGCAGCCGCCGGCGAGGTAGGTCTCGAACCCGGCGTCCCGAAGCCGTGCCACGATCGCCGCCGCCGACGTGAACGTGGGCACCGCGGCTACGCGGGCGCGATCACGGCTTGTCTGGGGCGGAACGGCGGTCGCTGACGAGGGCGCGCAGGCGCGCGAGCGCCTCGCGGAGGATGCGGGAGACGTGCATTTGGGAGATGCCGAGCCGCCGCGCGATCTCGGCCTGTGACAGATCGTCGAAGAAGCGCATGCGAATGATCTGCTGCGCGCGCTCGGGCAGCCGCGCGAGCGCCCAGTCGAGCGTGGCGCGGTCTTCGAGCCGCTCGAGCGCCTCGTCTTCGTCCCCCACGGACTCGAGCAGCGAGACGCTGTGCTCCTCGTCGCCGTCGCTGGTCTCCGCGTCGAGGGAGACGAGGCTGTAGGCGCGCCCGACCTCCAGCGCCGAGATCACATCTTCGAAGTCGACCCCGGTAAACTGCGCGATCTCGGGAATCGTCGGTGACCGGCCGAGGCGCTGAGACAGCTCCTCGATCGCCCGCATCAGCGTGTAGTTGAGCTCGCGCAGCCGGCGCGGGACGCGGATCGCCCACAGCTTGTCCCGGAAATGCCGCTTGATCTCGCCGACGATCGTCGGCGTGGCGTACGTCGTGAACTCGATGCCGCGGCTCGGATCGTACCGATCGATCGCCTTGAGCAGACCGATCTGTGCGACCTGAATAATATCCTCGAGCGGCTCGCCGCGGTCCGCGAACTTGCGCGCGAGGTAGATGGCGAGACTCTCGTGGGCGAGGGTCAGCTCCTCCCGCACGTCGGGGCTTCGGTCCTCCTGGAACTTTTGGAAGAGGGCCCGGACTTGCTCTTTGTCCAGGAGCCGACGGCCCCGCCGGCGCGTCGCCATCGGGGCTAGTCCTGGCGGCGTTTGAGGAGCCGAAGTTCGGTTACGCCCGACGCGGCATCGTGATGCGCTTCGACCTCGTCGACGAGGCACTGCATGAGAAACATTCCGAGGCGGCTCTCATCGATCGGCGCGTCGCCACCCTGGGTCGAGGCGGCCCCGTCTCGCGCCCAGGCCGGCGCCGGCACCCGGGCCGAGACGAGCACCTCGATGGAGCCCGGCGCCAGGACGAAGGCCGTCGTGAGCGGCTTCGTCGCGTCGGGCCCCGCGACGATCAACGCCGTGCAGGCCTCGCCAACGGCGATCTTGAGATCCTCGATCTCGTCGTACGTGAACCCCTGCCGCGCGGCCACGGTCGCGGCCGTCAGGCGCGCCACGCTCACGAACTCCGGCCGGACGGGAATCGAGATCTCGACGCGCTCGTGGCCCTCGCGCGTCTGCCCCTTGGGCGCCACGTCAACTCTCCGGTTCGCCAAAGTGTGTGGGCTCCTCCACATCTCGCCCCGCGTCGAACGCGCGGCGCAGACGGTCGGCCCGCTCCTCGAACGCGGACCGTCCGCGCGACACCGCGTCGCCGGCCGCGTCCCGCGCGCGCGCCACGATCTCGTCGGCGCCGCTGCGCATGCGGTCGGCGAAATCTCCGGCCGCCCGCCGCGCCTGTTCCGCGACGTCGTCGGCCGTTGTCTTCGCCCGATCGCGGAGCCGCTCGCCCTCGCGCCGGATGCGGTCCCGTGTCTCGCTGCCGGGCTGGGGCGCGAACAGCAGTCCGAGCGCCAGTCCGATCATCCCGCCAACAAAGATCCCGACGGCAAAGTCACGGCGTTCGGTCATGCGTCGTCTTCCTCCTCTCGCGTCGAGGCCATAAGTACTGTATACCCTCGCGTAACGCGGTGAATAACCCCGCCGCGTTGGCCACGGACGGTCCGACCACGTCCGCCGCCATGTGGCGCATCGCGGCGCCGGCAAGCTCCACGGTGCGCGCCGTCGCCGTGGTCAACCGGTCCACGCGTTCGATCGTTTGCGCGAAGCCGTCCATCGCGTCCATCGTTCGCTCCGCCTTGGCCGTCGCCTCGCGCAACTCCGTAATCAGCGCCGGCAGTGTGTTCTCCACCCGGCTCAGCAGCGCCTCCGCCCGCGCGGCGGTCCGGCGTATCTGGACGAACACCGGCGCGGCCATCAGCACCGCGACGATCGAGGCGGCGGCGATAACGGCGAGACTCAGGTCAGCGATCGACGGCATGCGTGCCTCCGGTGCGCACCTTGTCGATCACCGCCCCGCCGATGACGACATCCCCGTCGTAGAACGCGATCGCCTGACCGGGCGCCGCGGCGCGGGGCGGCTCGAGAAACCGGACCCGCACCCGGTTCTCGACGGCCGGTGTTGATTTCCTGGCCGCCGGCCGCACGTCGACCGGCGCGATCACGGCCGGGACGTCGGCCCCGCCGTGGCGGATGCGCGCCGTCACGGCGCGCTCCTCGCGAAGGTCCGCGACGGCGATCCAATTGGCGTCGACCGCGATCAGTTCCTGGCATCGCAGCGCGTCGGCGTCGCCGACCCGCAGCGCGTTTCGCTCCGTATCGATGGCGACGACGTAGCGCGGCCTTCCCCCGGCGGCGCCGAGTCCGCGGCGCTGCCCCACCGTGTAGCGGGCGACGCCGCGGTGTTCGCCGACCTGCCGGCCCTCGCCGTCGTAGATCGGGCCGGTCCGGACCGCCTGCGGCGCGTACCGCGCCACGACGGCCCCGTGGTCGCCGCGCGGCACGAAGCAGATCTCCTGGCTGTCCGGCTTCTCGGCGACCCGCAGCCCGTACCGCCGCGCGATCGCCCGGATTTCCGGTTTGGTGTGCGCGCCGACCGGAAAGATCACCTGCGCCAGTTGCGCGGGCGGGACGCCCGCGAGCACGTACGACTGATCCTTGCGGCGGTCCGCGGCCCGCAGGAGGCGCACCCCGCCGTCCGGGCCGGGTTCCACGCGGGCGTAGTGGCCCGTGGCGAGCCGGTTCATCCCGAGCGCACGGACTTTGTCCAGCAGCAGCGCGAACTTGATCGCGCGGTTGCAGGCGATGCAGGGATTCGGCGTGCGACCGCGTGCGTACTCGCCGGCGAACTCACGGATCACCGCGCGCTCGAACGCCTCCCGGAGGTTGAGGACGTAGTGTGGAATTCCGAGCGTGCGCGCGACGGCCCTCGCGTCGTCGATCGCGCCGAGGCCGCAGCACCCCGGCCCGTCGTCGGCCGGCGGCACCCAGTCCGGCCACAGGTTCATCGTGAAGCCGACGACGTCGTGCCCCGCCTCGACCATCAGGGCCGCGGCGACGGAACTGTCCACCCCGCCGCTCATCGCGACTGCGACGCGCGCCATCGCCTACTCCGCGACGTACCGCTTCACGCCGGCCCACCACGCACGAAGGCGGCGGCGGATCTCGCGCTCGTAGCCCGTGTCGGTCGGGTCGTAGTAGACGCGGTCTTTGACGTTGTCCGGCGCGTACTGCTGCGCCACGAACGCCCCGGGCTGATCGTGCGGATAGACGTACCCTTTTCCGCGCCCGAGTCCGCGCGCACCGCGGGTCGAGGCGTCCCGCAGCGCCTGGGGCACCGGCTGCGCCTCTTCGCGCTCGACGTCCTGCGCGGCCGCGGAAATCGCGCGGATCACGGCGTTGCTCTTCGGGGCCGCGGCGATATAGACCGCCGCCTCGGTCATCGGGATACGGGCTTCCGGCAGGCCGACCAGGTCGACGGCCTGCGCGGCCGCGACCGCCACCAGCAGCGCCTGCGGATCCGCGAGCCCGACGTCCTCGGCCGCGTGCACGACCATGCGGCGGGCGATGAACCGCGGATCCTCGCCGCCGGCGAGCATTCGCGCGAGCCAGTACACCGCCGCGTCGGGATCGCCGCCGCGCATGCTCTTGATGAACGCCGACGTGACATCGTAGTGCTGGTCGCCGCCGCGGTCGTAGGGCACGAGGCGGCGCTGCACCGCCTCCCGGACCTCCGCCGCCATGACGTGCCGCACCCCGCCGGCGTCCGGCGTCGCGGTCATCGCGGCGAGCTCCAGCATGTTGAGCGCGGCCCGCGCGTCCCCGTTCGCTGCCCGCGCCAGGTCCGCGACGGCGTCGGGCGCCGCCTCGACGCGCAGGGACGCGAGGCCGCGGGGATCGTCGAGTGCCCGGCGGATGATCGTCTCGAGATCGGCGAGCGCGAGCGGCTCGAGGGCAAAGACGCGCGAGCGCGACACGAGGGTCGGGGTCACGTCGATGAACGGGTTGCCGGTCGTCGCGCCGATCAGGATGACGGTGCCGTCCTCCACGTGCGGCAGCAGCACGTCCTGCTGCGCTTTGTTGAACCGGTGGATCTCGTCAACGAAGAGGATCGTCCGGACGCCGTGCAGCGCGCGGCGCTCCCGCGCTTCCTCGACGAGCCGTCGGATGTCGGCGACGCCGGCCGTGACGGCGTTCACCGGCTCGAAGTGCGCCCGGGTCGCCGCGGCGATGACGCGCGCGAGCGACGTCTTGCCCGTTCCGGGCGGCCCGTAGAGAATCGCCGATGTCAGGGTGTCGGTCTCGATCGCGCGTCGCAGGAGGTGGCCGGGGCCGAGCAGATGGACCTGGCCGACGAGCTCCTCGAGGACGCGCGGCCGCATGCGCGCGGCCAGGGGTGCTTCGCGCGCGACTTCGTCGCGCCGGCTCTGCTCGAACAGCTCCATGAACACATCATGGCGCCCGGCGGGCGAAGGTGTCAAGAAAGCCGGCGCCGCCGCGGGCCCGAGGCCGGCCGATCCTACGGGTAGACGCCGCGCTGGTCGAGGGCCGCTGCCACCCGGCGTACGGCGACGAGCAGCGCCGCGGTCCGCAGCGAGACCCGCTCTGAGGCGGCCACCGACGCGACGCGCGTCACGCCGTCGACCATAATCCGCGTGAGGTGCGCGTTGATCTCCGCCTCGCTCCAAAAGTACGCCTGCAGGTCCTGCACCCATTCGAAGTACGAGACCACCACCCCGCCGGCGTTGGCGAGGATGTCCGGCACGACGAGGATGCCGCGGTTCTCGAGAATCGCGTCGGCATCGGGCGTGGTCGGACCGTTCGCCCCTTCGACGATGATCTGCGCCTTGATGCGCGCGGCGTTGCGCGCGGTGATCTGACCCTCGATCGCGGCGGGGACCAGAAAGTCGCAGGGCAGCTCAAGCAGTTCGGCGTTGGTCACCGCCTCGCCGCCCGCGAACCCTTCGACCCGCCGGGTCGCCGCGACGTGGCGCCGCAGCGCCTCGAGGTCGACGCCGGCGGGATTGTAGACGCCCCCAAACGCATCGCTCACGCCGATGATCCGGCAG
Source organism: bacterium (assembly GCA_035934535.1). GTDB lineage: Bacteria > Sysuimicrobiota > Sysuimicrobiia > Sysuimicrobiales > Segetimicrobiaceae > DASSJF01. Next base: position 10,071 of record DASYXS010000117.1, on the reverse strand, counting down.
CCCTCGGCCGCCATCAGCGCCGCGGCGGTCGCCCCGACGTTGCCGAAGCCCTGGACCACCACGCGGGCGCCGGCGTAGGGGATGCCGCGCCTCCGCGCCGCCTCCCGGGCCGCGATCATGACCCCGCGGCCCGTCGCGTCCTGCCGCCCGGCCGACCCACCGATTGTGAGCGGCTTCCCCGTGACGACGGACGGCACGGAATACCCCTCGTGCATGCTGTAGGTGTCCATGAACCACGCCATGACTTGAGCGTTCGTGCCGACGTCGGGCGCGGGGATGTCGATGCGCGCGCCGATCATCGGGCGCAGCTCGGTCGCGAACCGGCGGGTCAGCCGCTCCAGTTCCCGCACGGACAGCGCCGCCGGATCGCAGGCGACCCCACCCTTGGCGCCGCCGTAGGGCAGATGCGCAAGCGCGCACTTCCAGGTCATCCACATCCCGAGCGCGCGCACCTCGTTGATCCACACCTGCGGGCTGAACCGGAGGCCGCCCTTGGTCGGACCGAGGGCGGTGCTGTGCAGGACGCGGTACCCCGTGTACACGCGCGTGCTGCCGTCGTCCATCGCCACCGGAAAGTGGACGGTGAACTCGCGCTCCGGGCGTTCCAGCACGTCCCGCGCCGCCGGCGTGAGCGTGAGCCGGTCGGCCGCGGTGCGGAACTGCCGCAGCGCCATCTCCCACGGGTCGTCGTGCACGGAAGACGGCGCGGCCGTCTCGTCCCGCGGAGACGGGGTCGGGGCACCGCTTATCGGTTGACGGGTCCGGCTGTCCATCGGTCGATGAACGAGCTACACAGAGACGAGTGGCTCCTGCGATACCGCCGGCCGCGGTCCCCGAACCTGTGTCTCACAGGTGGGTGCCCTCCCGAGCGGATCCGACTAGCCCCACGAGCCGGCCCTGCGGGGCCGTGCCGTCACCGTCCGGAGCCGGGCTCCCTACGTCTTGCTGTTGGTCGGGACCACGTATACCTAGCGCGTATCACAGGAGCCGGTATGATGATACCACCAACGCTCACCACCCTCAACAATCCGCGCCCGCCGCCCTGGGCTACAATTTCGCCAGTTGCAACGCGGCCAGGGTCAGGACGCCGATGCCGAACGCGAGAGACGTTCGCCGAACCATCGCCGCCATCACACCGATTGCGACGTACGCTGCGACGTAAACGGCCGACTCCCACGCGGTGGCGGGCACCGACGCGGCGAGCCGCCCGACCATGGGAATCGTCAGCGCGCCAAATATCGCCGGCACGATGCAGGCGAACCAACGCCGCACGGGAGCCGGCGGGTCGTTCCGGAGCGCCGGGATCGGGATGACCTTCGGAAGCACGACGCCCGCCGCAACCACGCCGACCGTGATCACATACTCACTCATGGCGGGCCCGGCCGGCGAGTTCGGCGCAGGCGGCCGCGGAGAATGAGTTCTTCTCACCGGTTGGCCCGATTCTACGGCGGAGGAGCTACGGAGCGCCGCGAAATGTCCGCGCGGGAGGCGGGCTAGCGGCGGACCTCGATGTGCGCTTCGGCGAGCGACCGCGGGTCGACCTCGGACGGCGCGCCGGTCATGAGATCGGTCGCGCTCTGGGTCTTCGGAAACGCGATCACTTCACGGATGGACTCTTCGCCGGCGAGCACCATGACGAAGCGGTCAAACCCGAAGGCAAAGCCGCCGTGCGGCGGCGCCCCGTAGCGGAACGCGTCCAGGAGGAAGCCGAACCGCTCGCGCGCGGCCTCCGGCGAGATGCCGAGCAGCGCGAACATCCGCTGCTGCAGGTCTTGCCGGTGGATCCGGATGCTGCCGCTGCCCATCTCCACGCCGTTGAGGACGAGGTCGTAGGCCTTCGCCCGGACGCGGAGCGGCTCGCGCTCGATCAGCGGCAGATCCTCGTCCATTGGTGCCGTAAACGGGTGATGCACGGCGGCGAGCCCGCCCTCGGCGGACCGCTCCAGCAGCGGGAAGTCGACCACCCACTCGAAAGCGAATCCGTCGCGGATGACGTTGAGCCGGCGCCCCAACTCGAGGCGCACGCGGCCCATCGCCGGCGCGAGGGTGTCCGCAGGTCCCGCGGCCAGCAGCAGCAGATCGCCGTTGCCGGCGCCGCAGCGCGCGCGCAGCGCGGCGAGCGTCTCCGCGGACAGATGCCGCGCGAGCGGCCCCCGCGGTCCCGCGGCGTCGAGATGCACCGGAACGAGGCCCGCGGCGCCCGCGGCCTTGGCGACCTCGTCCAGTTCGGCGACCGCGCGCCGGCTATAGCCGCCGGCCCCGGGCGCGCAGAGAACCCGCACGACGCCGCCCGAGGCGACCGCCCGGCTGAACACCCGGAACGCGCTGTCCGCGAAGAGGTCGCCGCAGTCCGCGATCTCGAGGTCGAAGCGCAGGTCGGGCTTGTCGCTGCCGTAGCGCCGCATCGCGTCCGTATAGGTGACGCGGGGAAACGGCGGCCGGACCTCGACGCCGAGCGCCTCACGCACCGTGTAGGCCACCATCGGTTCCAAGATCGACAGCACGTCGTCCGCGCCCACGAACGACATCTCGAGATCGATCTGCGTGAACTCGGGCGCCCGGTCGGCGCGCAGATCCTCGTCCCGGAAGCAGCGGACGATCTGGAAGTACCGCTCGGTCCCCGCGACCATCAGCAGCTGCTTGAACAGCTGTGGCGACTGCGGCAGCGCGTAGAACTTGCCGGGATGCACGCGGCTCGGCACGAGAAAGTCCCGCGCGCCTTCCGGCGTGCCCTTGATCAGCATCGGCGTTTCGATCTCAAGGAACCCCGCACCGCTCAGGTGGTCGCGGACCGCCTTCGCCAGGCGGTGACGGAGTTCGAGGTTCGCCTGCATCCTCGAACGGCGCAGATCGAGGTAGCGGTACCTGAGGCGCACCGTCTCGTCGACCCCGACGTCCGCGTCGATGGGAAACGGCGGCGTGTCGGCGGGGTTCAGCACCCGCACCTCGCGGGCGCGCACCTCGACGGCGCCGGTGGCGACGCGGGGATTCTCGGTCCCGGCGGGACGCGCCGCGACGACGCCGCGGACCGCCAGCACGTACTCGCTCCGCACCGCCCCGGCCACCGCCGCGGCCTCGGCGGCCTCCTGCGGGTTGCAGACGATCTGCGTGATCCCGGTGCGGTCCCGCAGATCGATGAAGATCAGCCCGCCGAGGTCACGCCGGCTCTGCACCCAGCCCATCAGCGTGACGTCGCGCCCGATGTCGCCCGCCCCGAGGCTGCCGTTCGTATGCGTGCGCCGCCAATCGCCGAGTTCGCTGCTCCCCGCCGGCGGGGTGCGGTTCCCGTCCGCCGCAGGGCGTCCGGCCGCGTCGTCGCCTCCTGCGCGCTCGTCGATCATCACGCCGCCCCCGCGGTGGCGCGGATCCGGGCCGGGACGTCGTCGGCGACGCGGTCGAGCGGCACTTCCACCTGCGCGCCGGACGCCATCTCCCGAAGGATCGCGACGCCGCGGTTGATCTCGTCCTCGCCGAGCAGCAGCACCCAGGCGGCGCCGGCGCGGTCGGCCTGGCGCATCTGACTCCGCAGCGCGCGTCCCATGACGTCCGTCATCACGCTGAGCCCACGGGCGCGCAGGCGGTCGGCGGCCGCCAGCGCCGCCGCGGAGCCGGTCCCCGCGGTGGCGACGAACACGTCGATCCCTCGACCGGCGGCTGAGGCGGCGCCGCCCGCGTCCAGCACGATCAACAGGCGCTCGATGCCCAGACCAAAGCCCACGCCCGGCGTCGGCGGTCCCCCCATCTGCTCCGCGAGGCCATCGTACCGGCCGCCGCCGAACACGACGTTCTGCGCGCCGAGCGCCCCGGAGACGGCCTCGAACGCGGTGCGGGTGTAGTAGTTGAGCCCCCGCACGATGAGCGGATCGATGGTATAGACAATTCCCATCGCATCGAGATGCGCGCGGACGCCCGCGAAGTGCTGCCGGCAGGGGTCGCAGAGATAGTCGAGAATCCGCGGCGCCCCGGCCGCCACCTCGTGGTCGCGCGGCCGCTTGCAGTCCAACAGGCGCATCGGCGCGGTGGCGTACCGGCGGCGGCAGTCGTCGCACAACTCCGGGAGCCGCGGCGCGTAATAGGCCCGCAGCACGTCTTCGTAGTGCGGCCGGCAGACCGCGTCGCCGACGCTGGAGAGACGGACGTCCACGTCGCGAAGACCGACGGTTTCAATGAGACGCACGGCCAGGCTCAACACCTCCGCGTCCGCCGCGGGTTCGGCGCTGCCGATCACCTCCGCGCCGAACTGCGTGTGCTGGCGGTACCGGCCGGCCTGCGGGCGGTCGTAGCGGAAGATCGGGCAGATGTAGTACACCCGCACGGGCGGGGCCGCGGCGAGGTTGTGTTCGAGCACGGCGCGGACGACCGGCGCGGTGCCTTCGGCGCGCAGCGTCACGCTGCGGCCGCCGCGGTCCGTAAACGTATACATCTCCTTGTCGACGATGTCCGTGCCGGCGCCGACGCCGCGCTGAAAGACTTCCGTGTGCTCGACGATCGGCGTTCGAATCTCGCGGTAGCCGCACCGCCGGGCCAGCTCCCGCATCTCGGCTTCCACCCGCTGCCACCGGCCGGTGTCGTCGGGCAGAATATCCTGCATGCCGCGCGGAGCCCTAATTTCCATGCGACGCTCCCCGGCGTGCCGCCCAGGCCGAGCCTACGGCGCCGCCGACCGCGACGGCGGCAAAGAAGCCGTTGGCTTCGGGGCGGTCCAGCACGTAGCTCAGGGCGACCACCGTATGGTGCGCGCGGATCCACGCGACGGCCACCACGGCCGCGGCGACCGGCACGGCGGCCCGGCGGAGCCACGGCGCCCGCGCGACGCGCGCGGCGATGATGAGCCAGCCGGCCAGAACCGCACCGCTAAACGCGATGATGAGCGCTTCGGGCGCCGTGCGTCCGAGCCAGACCTGAGGGTCTCGCGGCAACTGCCGGACGCCGACCAGGAGCGCGGCGCCGAACACCGCGAGGGCGAGCAGCGATCCGGCCGCGGCGCCGGCCGCGGTCCACGTCCAGGCCGCCGGATTCGATTTCATGGGTGCCGTCCGCTTGTCGGCCGGCGGACGCCCGAACGCCGCGACGGCGATGCCCTGGACCACGACCGGCGCGAGGAGCAGCGCCGGGATCAACACCCAGGTGACGGCATCCCATGAAGCCCGCGGGAACAGCTCCAGCAGGGCGCGCAGCACGCCCACGCGGGCGGCCGCCGCGAGCGCCCACACGCCGCTCCCGCCGACCGCGAGCCCCGCGCCCGCCAATTCCCACGCTGTCGGAACGTCCGTCATCGCGACCGGTTCCCCGTCTCCAGCATCAACGTTACCGGGCCGTCGTTGTGGATCTCGACCAGCATGTGCGTCCGGAAGCGGCCCGGCACGACCCGGACGCCGGCCGCTGCCAGCGTCTCATTGAACAACCGGTACAGCGGCTCAGCCTGGTCGGGCGGCGCTGCCTCGACGAAACTCGGCCGCCGGCCGCCCGTCGTGTCGGCGTAGAGCGTGAACTGCGGAATGCTCAGTACCTCGCCCCCGACATCCGTCACGGAGCGGTTGAGCCGGCCGGCCTCGTCATCGAACACGCGCAGCGTCGCCACCCGGCCCGCGAGGGCCCGCGCCTCCGCGGGGGTGTCGGCCCGGCTCACCCCGAGGAGCACGGCAAACCCCAGGGCGATCTGTCCCACCGGATCTCCGCGCACGCCGGCGTTGATTTCGTGGTTGCCGGCCGCATGCCGGCCGGCGGGATCGACCACGTACACGGCGGCCCGCCGCACGCGCTGGACCAGTGCCCGCATGCCGGTGACCTACGTGAGATGTCGCCTCAGCGCCGCGAGGGCGCGCTCGAGGTCCTCGGCGTTATTATAGAAGTAGGGAGACAACCGGATCACGCCCGGACGCGCGTCGACGATCACGCGGTCGCCGCGCAGGGCGGCGACCGCGGCGGGAGGATCGGCGACCGGCACGGTGAGGATCCCGGCCAGGTCCTGCGCGGCGCCGCGCATACGGGGCGCCGCGCCGATCTCGCGCAGACCGCCGGCGAGATCGGTCAGCAGCTCGACCTGCCGCGCGCGGAGGCGCACCGGGCCGATCTCGTGCACGTAGTCGAGGCCGGCCCGCGCCGCGTAGATCGCGGCGACGGACGGTGTGCCGGCCTGGAATCGCCGCGCGTCCTCCGCGTATTCGAACCGCCGCGTGTCGAACGAGAACTGCCGGCCGTGCGCAAACCACCCCACGACGGACGGCGCCAGCGCCTCGTGGAGCCCGCGCCGCACGTACAGGTACGCGATGCCCGGCCCGCCGAGCAGCCATTTGAGGCCGCCGCTGACGAGAAAGTCGACGCCGAGCGCGTGGACGTCCACCGGCAGCTGGCCCACGGATTGGTACGCGTCGACGAGGAGCAGCGCGCCGCGGGCGTGCGCGAGCCGGGCGAGCGCGGCCACGTCCTGGATCTCCCCGCTCTGGAAGTAAACGTGCGAGGCGACGACGAGCTGGGTGCGCTCGTCGATCAGCCGCTCGAAAGTCTCGACGGGCACGGACAGACCGTCGGGGCTCGACGCGTAGACGACTTCGACGTCGCGCCGCGCCAGCCACTGATACGGCACGGTCGGAAAGTCGATGTCGGAGACGATGACGCGCGGGCGCGCGGCGTAGTCGAAGCAGCTCGCCACCGCGGTGATGGCCCCGGTGATCGAGGGCGCGAGCGCCACCTCCTCCGCCCCGGCGCCGATCATGCCGGCGAACGACGCCCGCAGCGCGTCGAGCTCCTCCCACCACGGACCGTACCAGGCCGAGGCGCCCCACGCCTCCCACAGATCCAGAAACCGGCCGACCGCGGCGCGCACCCGCATCCCGAGCGCGCCGAGGGAGCAGGTGTTGAGGTAGGTCGCGCGCTCGAAGATCGGAAACTCCGCGCGGTAGGCCGCCCAGGAGGCGGCCGGCCCGAGAGGCGGAGCCGCCGGGACCGTTGCCGGGGACACGTGCTGCGGCGGCGCGCCGTCGCTCACGTGCCGGCCGACCCTGGGCCTGCGGCGCCGCCCAAAGATGCGCCGGCCACCACGTGATCCACGCCGGCTCCGCCCCCGCCGTCGGCCGGCGCCGATGTCATTACAGCGGCGCGCTGGCGGAGCACCCCGAGCCGGCGGCGAACCTCCGCGAACGTCTCGTCGCGCTTCGGGAATGCGAACCGCACGTAGCGGCGGCCGGCGGCCGGGTCGTGGAAGAACGAGTACCCCGGGACCGGCGCCACGCCGACCTGCTCGATCAGGTACTTCGTAAACACCTCGTCGCTGTCAAAGCCGAAGGACGTGATGTCGCACATGATGTAGTAGGCGCCGGCCGGGACGAGACAGTCGAACCCCGCTTCGCGCAGAATCTCCAGCAGCGCGTCCCGCTTGCGCTGGTACATCGCCGCGAGTTCCGCGTAGTACGTGCGCGGGAACCCGAGGGCGGTCACCGCCGCCTCCTGGAGCGGCGCGGCCGCGCCGACCGTGAGGAAGTCGTGGACCTTCCGGATGCCGTCCGAGAGGTGCGGCGGCGCGATCGTCCAGCCGATGCGCCACCCGGTCACGCTGTAGCTCTTCGAGATGCTGTTCACGACCACGGTGCGCTCGCGCATTCCGGGCAGCGCCGCGAGGCTGATGTGCCGCCCGCCGTCGTAGATGATGTGCTCGTACACCTCGTCGGTGAACGCCAGCAGATTGTGCCGCTGGCAGAGGTCCGCGATGCCTTCCAGTTCCTCGCGCGTGAACACCTTGCCCGTGGGGTTGTGCGGCGTGTTGACGATGATCGCCTTGGTGTACGGTGTGATCGCCGCTTTGACGTCGTCGAGATCGATCGGGAAGCCGGGCGCGAGGCGAATCGGCACGAACTTCGGGACCGCGCCGGACAGCTTCGCGTCCGGGCCGTAGTTTTCGTAGAACGGCTCGAACACGATGACCTCGTCGCCGGGGTTGATGGTGGCGAGCATGGTCGCCATCATCGCCTCCGTGGCCCCGCACGTCACCGTGATGTGGCGGTCCGGTTCGACCTCGAGCCCGTTGAACCACCGCACCTTCTCCGCGATCGCCTGCCGGAGACGCGGGGCGCCCCAGGTGACCGCGTACTGATTGTGCCCGTCGGCGAGCGCCTGTGCGCCCGCGGCCAGCAGATCCGCCGGCGCCGGGAAGTCCGGAAAGCCCTGGGCCAGGTTGATCGCGCCGTGCTCCATCGCGAGCCGCGTCATCTCGCGGATCACGGACTCGGTGAAGACTCCGACGCGTGCGGCGGTAAGGATCATGTCGTCCCCCTCTCGGACCCCGCTCTATCGCTTCAATTTCATCGCGTCCGGCGTGCCGCTCTATAGCATGCCACGGTTCCACGCTGTGCGCATCCCCCCTGCCCGGCCGCGGGGCGGCCCGTTCCGGGAGGGGTTAGTGCGGCACCACGCGCTCGACGCTCAGCACGTCCCTCACCTGGCCGATTCGCTGCATTACCGCGGTCAGCTGGCTGACGTTGCGGATGTCCATCACGATGCCGGTGACGACCACCTTGTCCTTGCGCACGCGCGAGTTGATCGACACGACGTTGGTCTTGTGCTCGGCGACCGCGGTGAGGATGTCCTTGAGCAGTCCCACGCGGTCCGCGGCTTCGACCTCGATCGCAACGGGGTACGTGCCGTCGGACGTCGGCTCCCACTCGACGTCGAGGATCCGCTCGGGGTGCGCGCGGAGGAACGGCAGGTTCGGGCAGTCCGCGCGGTGGATCGTCACGCCGCGGCCCTGCGTCGTGTAGCCGACGACGCGGTCGCCCGGCAGCGGGCTGCAGCAGCGCGCAAAGCGCATCAGCACGTTGTCGACGCCGATCACCCGGATGCCGGTCGCCGCCCCCGCCGGCGGCGGGGCCGCGGGCGCCGGCGGCGCCTCGGGCGCCTCCTCGACCGGCGTGCCCCGCAGCGCCTGGACGACTTGCAGAAGCGACACGTCCCCGTTGCCGACGGCGGCGAGCAGCTCCTGGTCGTCGGGCAGCCCGAAGCGCCCCGCCACGTCCCGCAGCGAGTCCGGCTTGGCCAGGCCGACGCCGCCCCCGCCCCGCCGCAGCTCTTTCTCGAGCAGCTCCCGTCCACGGACGATGTTCTCGTCGCGGCGCTCGCGCTTGAACCACTGGCGGATCTTCGTGCGCGCGTTGGTCGTCTCGACGAATGCGAGCCAGTCGCGGCTCGGTCCCGCCGCGCTCTTGCTCGTGACCACCTCGACGATGTCGCCGGACTGGAGGCGCTGGCTGAGGGGCACGAGCCGGCCGTTGACCTTGGCCCCGGTGGTCCGGTAGCCGACGTCGGTGTGGATCCGGAAGGCGAAGTCCACGGGCGTTGCGCCGGCCGGCAGGTCGATCACGTCGCCCATCGGCGTGAACACGAAGACCTCGTTCTGGAACAGGTCGATCTTCACCGAGTGCATGAACTCGCGGGCGTCCTGCATCTCCTGGTGCCACTCCAGCAGCTGGCGAAGCCAGGAAAGCTTTTGCGCGAACGCCCCCTCCGCGCGTCCGCCGCCCTCCTTGTAGCGCCAGTGGGCGGCGATGCCGTGCTCGGCGTCGCGGTGCATCTGCGGGGTGCGGATCTGGATCTCGAGCGGCTGCCCCTCGCAGAGCACCGCGGTGTGCAGGGACTGATAGCCGCTCGTCTTGGGGTTCGCGATGTAGTCGTCCACCTCGCCGGGAATCGGCTTCCACAGCGAGTGCACGATCCCGAGGGTCTCGTAACACTCGCGGACGTCGTTGACCACCACGCGCACGCCGATGCGGTCGTAGATGCGCCCGACGCCCTGGCCCTGATACTTCGGGCGCTGCATCTTCTGATAGATGCTGTAGACGTGCTTCGGGCGCGCGCTCAGGCTGGCGCGGTCGAGCCGGATGCCCGCGCGGGTCAGCTCCTGGGACAGCGTGTCGAGGACGCGCGCGAGCATCGCTTCCTGCGCGTGGCTGGTCCGGTCGATGTCCCCGCTGATCGACGCGTAGGCTTCCGGCTCGAGGATGCGGAACGAGAGGTCCTCCAGTTCGCGCTGGATCGTGCCGATGCCGAGCCGCTCGGAGAGCGGCGCGTAGATGTCGAGCG